>JAKBAF010000200.1 GCA_021809305.1 bacterium | reverse complement strand
AATTCAAAGAGCATGATCCGGATGTCGAGCTTCTTCCCGCGGTGGGACCTCTTATCGATTCGAGAACAAGCCACCTCGATGACCTACTGAGTGAGCGGCTTAGCAGCGCTCTTCACTCTGAAACCTCTCTGATTCAACTTCAGCACCTCGCTCAGATTGCAGCTGAGCACACACCGATCGATCTTGCCTATGCCGTTTCAAGACTTCCTGTCGATGCCCGGCCTATTGTCTATGAGAACCTTCCTGATTGGGAGGCAAGAATTGACTTTTTTATTAATACCGATCGAAATACCCGCGCCGCTATCTACCGCCATCTTGCTGATGAGGAGATTCGTGAGCTTATCCAGCAGATGCCACCTGATGAGGCGGTTGGAGTTCTTGAAAACCTCTCCCCGAAACGCCTCAAACTCCTTCTAGATGCCCTCGAGCTAGAGCGTGCTGCTGCTATTCGTTCTCTGCTCTGCCATGAGCGCCATAGCGCTGCCAGGCTTATGAGCCCTGAGTTCTTTGCCTTTCGGCTTGAGGAGACGGTGAGTCAGGCAGCCGCTTTTATTCGAGATCATGCCGGCATTGAGCTGACAAAGCGGATCTTTGTGATCAACGATGCTGGGGAGCTGCAGGGGTATATTCCTGTGCGCAGCCTGATTGTCTGCTCACGCTCGCTTACCATGCAGCAGGTGATGCAACCCTCGCTCCATCAGGTCTCACCAGAGGCCTCGCGTGAGGAGGTGGTCGATCTTGTTGAGCGGTATAAGATCTCTGCTCTGCCTGTAGTAGATGAGAATCGACGGCTTGTTGGCGTGATCACCCCTGAAGAGGTGGTCGAAGCTCTAGAGGCGATGACAGATGATACAATTGGCCAGATGGCAGGGACGCTTGAGAATGTGAGCTCCGATGAGCCGCTATTTAAAAAGTTTGTAGCGAGGGCTCCCTGGCTTGTTGTCACCCTTGTTGGCGGACTGATCAATGCGGCTAGCATGGCCTACTTTCAGGGAATATTGAGTCCTTGGCTTGCCTTCCTTGTGAATTTTGTTCCTCTTATTACGGGAATGTCGGGGAACATTGGCGTGGTCTGCAGTACCGTTCTTGTGCGTGGGCTTGCTATCGGAACCATCTCAGCCAAGATGAAGGGCGATGCGATTACCAAGGAGATCATCATTGGGGCGTTAACGGGCCTTATCTTTGGCCTCTTTTGCTGGGGCGGCGTCTACGCTCTTAACGCCTTTGGGGTGCAGGAGTTTGGAGCCAATCCGCTCGCAATTGGGGCGATCATAAGCGCCGGCCTCTTTGGTGCGTGTGTTACGGCTACGGTGCTTGGGGCGATCTCTCCCTTTATCTTTGCTAGAATTGGGGTCGATCCAGCGGTTGCCTCCGGGCCAATTGTTACTGCGCTAAATGATGTTCTCTCCATGATCATGTACTTCATCATCGCGCAAGGCATGAGCGTTCTTTTTTTTAGCCTTTAGGTTTAAGAGCCGATGCTCTTAAACCTAAAGATGTCAGCCTCTTAGACTCGCGCTTTTACGGGCAAACGGAGATGGGTGAGTGCGGTGTTTAGCACATCGATGGCGTGCTTCTCCTCATTGAGTGAGGCGAGAAGGAGGGCAGCGATATCCTTGTGGCCAGACTGCTCTGCAATCCACATCAAGTTTTTGTACGAGGTGATCTCGTAACACTCGACCTTCTGCGCCGCAGTGATTAGGGCGAGATCGCCAAGTTGGGTATCACCCCAATGTTTGATGTACTCTTTCCCTTCGTCAATGATCTCATCCATCGCACTATTTTTCATGGCGAACTTAAGGCCGCTAGCCTCTTCGACAACTTCCCTTCCCTTCTCAAGCGCACCCTTCGGCTCGCTTCTTTTAAGAATTTGCAGCGCCTGCTCAACTCTTTCTAGCTGTTTTTTGGACTCTTCTTGGTGCTGGGTAAAAAGCTGCTTTAACTCAGGGAGTTTTGCTCGCTTAGCTAGAATCTCTAGCGCATCGATTGTCTGTTTTTCGGCGCTGTGCATCTGCTTTAGTCCCTTTTCGAGGAACTCATCGATCTCGGGCTCTTTTGGCATCTAGGTCTCCTTTAAAAAATCTATAATTGAGATCTTGTATAGACATCCCTATGCTCTTCAATAACCGATCGAATCAAAAAAATTAAGAGTTTCTTGAAAAAAAGCCGTCGCTAGTCCATACTTTTTTCATGGAACAAGCCGCACCAACCTGTTTAGATCGTTCAACCTCCTACTCTCGAAGGGCCTTTGCAGGCGTTTTTGGTCTTGGTTTGGGTCTTACTCTTACGGCCATTGTATTTGAAGCAGTAGGTCTTCAAACCGTTCGCTCCGGTGGGCTCTTTCCTTGGCGCCCTCGCAAGATCCGCGTCTACCAAGAGTCGACGCTCTTCTTTGCTCAACTCTCAGGCCTTCTTCTCATAGTGAATTGCGAGACAAATAGCCACGGGATGAGTCCTTCGGATCTCAGTCACATGGCACGCCGGCAGCGGCGTCAGGTGGAGGAAACCCATTTACGAGTCCAACAGATTCTTGCAGAGGGAGAGGTGGTTATGGCGGAAAGTGCGGAGATCAGCGCACGGGTGGAGCGGACCATAGCACGCGGTAAAGAGGTGTTGCTAACGGATCCTGATTATCGCGCTGAAGTTCTAGCAGAGCAGCAGCAACGTTTAGGGCCGCTTGTCACCAATTAGCCGCTCATTGGCATTAAACTAAGAGCCGCACAGGGGTGCTGCACTCCATATCGGAACCCACGTGCTAAATATTCGTGCTGCAAGCTCAAATTTGGAGTGCGGTACTCCCGTACCGCTTTAGTTCAGGCCACGCCTGTGGCCTCCATGTGATGTTGGAGGGCAAAAAGACTACCAACCTAGCCCTAGCCTGAGGCTAAGCTTCTGGACCTCCCCTCTCATAGACTTCTGCATCATATCCCTTCTGCTTTCACAGTTTTCAGTCAGTTCGTTATTTAGGCTAATATTCATCGTCTTAATGTAAAACAAATCCATTCTAAATTCATCCTTTTATTTTATTTGTTATCATTTATATGAAAGCAATTTAAATAGAGGTGTAAAGTGGATGAGATCACATCAGATATTAATAGTTTAAGACGGTCTCATCCTTCGGCAGATGTGCGCCCTCCGTCAGAGGTCGAACAATTAATAAACAAGGTAACGGAAGCGCTGCTAGTTACCATAAGTGGATGGATCAAGCACACAAATAGGTCGATTCCCATGCTTCTCGAAGGGGCAGAGAATGCCTTTCTACCTAAAACTACTGGGGACAAGGAGATTGAGAGTGCTGAGGATCACCTCTTAACTCAAATGCATAAGGGTGTGAAAACGTTGACCAAGGATAGGGAGGGGTGGGTACGTCACATTGTTCTTGGTGCCAAGGTCGGCTCATTCTATAAAATCTATCAAGGTGGAGGAAAAGGTCTAGATAGTATTCGTTGGAGTGTGCGCTTTAGCGGTCTCTTGAACCCCTCGGAACTCGTG
>JAKBAF010000199.1 GCA_021809305.1 bacterium | reverse complement strand
ACCACCTGGGAGACCACCACCACTAGGGCTCCTAACGTTGCCCCCACCTCTTATTTCATTTGTGCGGGAACCGTCTATGCGTCTTTGTCCATCTTGAGGTGTATGAGGTATTGTTTGTTGAAGTCCACCTCCTTGGCGATGATCAATGCGGCCACCTTGGCCACGACCTCTACCCGTCTGATGAAGAGCCTCATGCCCCACTCCTCCCCCAGGATGTTGTGGAATGTTAGCAGAGCGACCTCTGATATTTTGTCTGTTCCCACCAAAATTGGGGTGACCTGGCTCTCCTAGTCGCTCTCCCGGACGCCCTGTCCCTGTCGCTTCAAGGGCCTTAAACCCTCGCTCCTGCCTAGGGCCTGCCATATCGCCAATCGCCCTTCTCTCCTGTCGGCTGGAGGGAAGGATAGGACGGTTCCTGCCCGATTGGCCATGAGTTACACGGCTAGCTGAATCCCAGAAGCGGCCTGGACGCACAACCCCATTGCGGGTCACAAAGAAAGGCCTATTGACCCTGTCGAAGGAGCGTACCAAGCGGCGCGATGCGGGATGGATCCGTCTTGCCATATCTGCATTCAGCCAATGAGGATGGGCAAAGCCTGGATGGCCCCACCACCACCAAAGTCCCCAATTATTAAACCAGCCGAAGCTCCACCAGCTGTGCCATCCCCACCATGGTGGTGTCCCGTAGAAGGAGTTCCAATAGTCGGGATAGTAGTAGTAATTGTAGTAGAAGAGACCAGAATAATCGGGATAGTAATAGAAGAGCTGAGACACAATTGTGCTCGGTTGCATCACCTCACTTGGCTCATAGGTCACATCACCACGCAGGTTTTGAGGAACCGAGACAGGAGAGTAGGCAATACCTCGCTGTTCAAGGGGATAGTCCCAGTAGGCCGGAGAGAGGAAGTAGCCCGCTGGTCGCCATAGAATATAGGCTGGAACAAGGATCCAATCTGGGTCAAGCTGCACCCAAGCTCCCTCATACCAGACCCAGTCTCCTTCTGCGCGGCTAAAAGCCCAATATCCCGGTACCCAAAAGTAGTCCTCACCTGGGGGATTTGGCGCCTGGACCTCAGGGTCCTCTGGAGGGGCCTCTTTAATAAAAGTGATCTGATCAAGAGGGACTGCACTCCAAAAACCATGGATCCAGACCCATCCTTCATTGGACCTCCACCAGTATCCAGTAATCCATTGATGGTCGGGGGGTGGACGGCGCCATACACCACTGATCCAAACAAAATCATCCCTGCTCTCCGACCAAGACCAGTAGCCAGGGATCCAGTGGAGTTCGCGATCGGGCTGAGGAGGCACCGACTCATTCAGATCCCTGGGCGGCTCAGCCGGCACCGCCTCAAGGGCGGGCGACCCGGGAGTTGGTGTAACAAAGGCCTCATGAACGCGTTCATCGGTGACACGTTCAAAGTCCGCACCAGAGAGGGCCGAAGCTGCAAAAAGTGCAGCGAAAAAGAGTGACGAACATTTAAAGCGAGATAGCATAGAGGTCTCCGAAAGAGTCTTTGATCTTACCTTGCTGTACCACAGTCTTGATTAAGTAGTATAATTTTATTTTTATTGATATAGCATAGAAGAGGAGGATTTAGACAATGGCTATGCGCGATACATTACTGGCCTTCGTTGCAAAGATACACAAAGAACAGGCAGGCAAAGCCCCATCTGTTGATGAGGGAAGACGCCTCTTTAAGGGCTCTATTACCCCTGAGCTAACAGGACCTGCCGCGAATGTGGCAAGGGTTGAGGAGGTGGTAATTCCATTTAGCGAAGAGGAGAGGGTCGCCGCACGGCTTTATGCAAATTCTAGAGAGCCCAGACTTCCCCTGATCCTCTACTACCATGGAGGTGGCTTTGTAAGAGGCGATCTTGATGTCTACGATCCTCTCTGCCGAGCTCTTGCTCTCTCCTCGGGTGCCCTTATTCTCTCAGTTGCCTACCGCCTTGCACCAGAGCACCCTTACCCAGCAGGCCGGGACGACGCCTACAGAGCCCTTGAATGGGCGAGCCTGCATGCAGTTAAGCTTGGCGGAGATCCGAACCGCATCATCATTGCAGGCGATAGTGCAGGAGGAAACCTCGCCGCCGTCTGTGCCCTCCTCGCTCGCAACCGAAATGGTCCAAAGCTTATGGGGCAGATTCTCATCTACCCCGTTCTTGACCTGACCTGCCAATCCACCTCCATGACAATGAGAGAGGGTGACTGCTGTCTCACACGCGATAGCCTGATGGGTGATTATAAGCTCTATTGTAGCGAGGGGGAGGATCTTACAAATCCTGAACTCTCGCCCCTCTTTGCCCACAATCTTGAGAACCTTCCCGAAGCGATGATCATCACAGCAGAGTATGATACGCTGCGCGATGAGGCTGAGGAGTATGCTGCCAAGCTAGAAGAGTCGGGGAATGAGGTCGTCCTGATTCAGTATGACGGGATGATCCACGGCTTTCTTATGATGGGGGCCCTTGTGCCTGAGGCGCAAAAGGCAATCGATGCAATTGGTGACCATGTGAAGCGGCTAACTCAGGAGACCATTATTAAGAACCTCCTGCCATCTGGAAGAAGTGGATGATCATCACGATAGCCATTAAGAGCACAAAAAGCCCAAATAGGCGGCGCAAGAGAGAGGGCCGAATCCGATGCGATATCTTGGCCCCTATGAAGGCAAAGACCATAAGCATTGGAAGCATAGCAAAAAAGACGAGGAGGTCGATGTAGCCAAGTGAGTAGGGCGGCCGGCCCGAGGCGCCATAGCCCACAACGATTGCACCAATTGCGCCGAATGTGGCAGTTACAACACCTGTGGCCGAAGAGAGGGCAATTGCCCTCCTTAATGGGTAGTTGTGAAGCTTCATAAAGGGGCCCGTAAAAACACCGCCTCCCGTCCCCACTAAGATAGAGAAGGTTCCGACCAGAAAGCCTCCAAGTAACTTGATCCACCCTTCTGGGCGCCCCTCTTTGAACTGCCCCCTCTCTTGCCCAAAGAAGAGGTAAGCTGCAATCGTGAGGAGAATTACAATGAAAATTCCCTCTAGTATTGTACTTGAGAGAAAGGCTAGAAGGGCGAGCCCAAGACAGATACCGAAGAATAGCGAGATTGCCCACGATCGAAAGTAGCGTAGATCGAGCGCTCCCAGTTGATGATGTCTTATTGCCGCACTAAGTGAGGCCGGAAGAACAAGCGCAAGCGATGTACCCGTTGCCATATGCATGAGCACATGAGACGTGCTTCCGAGATGGGGAAAGAGGAAAATAAAGATCGGCACCGTGATAACACCACCGCCGATCCCAAAAAGACCCGAGGTAAAACCCGCAGCCACACCGGCGCCAAGAAAGATCAGTATGTATAGAACAAGATCATTAGCTGTCATCTGCCCCTCTCAAAGGACCGCGCAAGGAAAGCGCTCGCACATGCCATTTAAGCTAAGCTATAAATATCAACAAGAGTGCCGACAACCTAAGTTCAAAAGAACCGACGGGAGAGGTAGAAACATTCT
>JAKBAF010000198.1 GCA_021809305.1 bacterium | reverse complement strand
AGTCTACAGAATTGGAGGGCGCTTCGCAAGCGGCTCTCTACACAGCCTAACTTAAGGAAAAAGAGTCCGAAGAGACGATCAGTGGTAGGCGTCCAACTTCAACCGCCCGCGCTCCAAATGGTTAATCGCTTCTTTGAAGCGTAAAGTTAGCGCATGAGAGAGCATCTGCTCAAAAGTGAAGGCTACATCAAAGGTACGTACTATGACCCAGATACCGATCAGGACTCGAATACCAATTTTTGCGGTCAAGGCTTTGAGCCCCTCTCCCCTGATAAGAGGGGTAATTGAGGTGTAGATGAGCACATCAATAACCTGTAAGAGACTGCGAGCAAGTGGTGTAGCTAAGCTAGGTTGGCGCTCTACCCTCTCTCCAACTACTGCTTCACGCCATGGTTTGGTGAGAACAGGTAAAACAACGAGAGCCGATGTAAATAGAAAGGGCCTATTGCTTTCCATTGCCGCGTAAGTAAAAGCGAATCGCAAGATATACCACGCTGCAGCAACGTCGTGAGGATTGTGCATTGTGACCGCTCTTGCCATGCCGGCATCTAGTTGGTCCATACGGCGTGAAATTGAACTAAGTATCCCCTCTGCCATTTTGAGTTCCCCACCTTTTAACAGTAACTGTATGGGTATCTGTCTTTCTATGCCATTCTCTTTGGTTGAATATTGATTTTTTTGATTGACTCTTGACGGCGCTCTACTCTGTTAGAGTATACTCTCACCTCCTGCACCTTCCAAAAAGGATATCAGCCATGAAAGGACTCCTCTCTCTTCTTATCCCGCTTATCTTAACCACCCTTCCTGTCCATGCGTGGAAGGAGACGGGCCACATGCTGGTCACCTCAATTGCCAAGGACCACCTCGACCCGGGCGTGCTAGAGCGTGCTGAAGAGCTTCTTGCCCCTCTTGCCAAGGATTTTCCAAGGGCGAGTGACTTTATCACCGCGGCTTGTTGGGCTGACGACATCTCAAAGGGCGGGCTTAAAGCCTTGCAGTCGTGGCATAGTTCTCCTAGGGCGTATCCTCGCTGTGCGACTTATGGTCATGACTGGGATATGGTGGAGACCGCAGAGCGAGAGAGTAAGGATCTCTTCCATGCCATATCAAATGCGATTGAGACCTTAAGCAATCCAAGCGCTGGACACTGGGAGAAGGGGTTCATGCTGCGCATCCTTCTTCATTGTATCGGCGATGCTCACATGCCCTGCCACTGCGTAAACTACTTTGGTCCTCAGTTTCCCTTTGGAGATCAAGGAGGGAAGCTCTTTAAGCTTAAAGGAGTCAAATCGCTTCACTCCTTTTGGGACACAATGTGTGGTCTTGCGAAGGAGAACCCAGAGCGTCCGCTGACAGCAGAGGGGCAGCTGCGTCTAGAGGCTCTAAAGAGCCAAATCTACGCCCTCTATCCAATAGAGGCGCTACCAGAGTCGGAGGAGCTTCTCCCAGGAATATGGATAGATGAGAACTACTGGGTCGGTATCGAGATCGCCTACACTGGTATACTACCTGGAGAGAGCCCATCCGATGCCTATGTGGCAAAGGGCCAGCAGACAGCTCTGCGACAGGTTGCACTTGCAGGTTATCGCTTAGCAGGCCTACTTAATGAGCTGCTCGCCGTTGATGGAAATCTAGCGCAAGACTAGACTCTTTTAACGCATCGATTGCGCATGAGCCGAGAGGCTCATGCGCCATTTTCAGGAAAGGTGGCTGAGTGGCCGAAGGCACGTCCCTGCTAAGGACGCGTACCCGTAAGGGTACCGTGGGTTCAAATCCCACCCTTTCCGCATTTTTTTCTCCATGACTCACCTCGCGCCTACGAGCACATCCGCTAGACGGGGGTCTTGCTTATCCTTTTTGGCAAACCGAGTGCACGTCAGAAGGCGTACCGGAGCTTTATCAGAGACTCTTAACAGATGATAAAAAAGAATGGATCTGTCCGAGATGTTATTACACCAACAGCATTTGGAGAGCCTATTGCAGGAAGTGTAATTGGCCAGATAAAGAAAGATAGGACGCATGGCGAGTAAGGCTCATTTCTGGCTGCTTGCATTTGTGCTAGCAGCCTCTTCTCCGTCGGCGGAAGAGATTCTCCACGATGACGGTCCGCCCATCCGAGAATGGCTTAAAACCCTTTCCGAACAAGATCATTGTGAGCTCGGACGGTTTTTCCACCACCTCATTGATTCTGGTCAATTTGGTTACGTCCTTTTGGACAAAAAGGCTGTCTATTACGAGGCCTACGCCGACCCGCTTGTACGAGGCTTGGACTCTCATTTGGGCTCGCTTCTCTCCTGTGCGAATCTGCTTGAGGAGCTGCACGATAGCCTCACGCGAAAATGTCAGGATATATGGTCTAAGTGTCTCTCTGCCTTCCCTATAGATAAGTACCTATTTGTGGAGACACCTGGGCTTCCCGAGTGGGGTGCTCGAGAACTATTTTTCATCAATATTCCTCTTTTTAAACAAACAGTAAGGTGCCATCTCCCTCTCTTCCAAGAGATCTGTGGCTATGATGTGACAGCCGAAGCGCTTCTCGGTGAGGTGTCAAGAGGGAGGAGCCTGCGCTGGGAGGTCTTGAAGGGGAATGAGAGGCTATTCGGTATCGTCCTTGGTTTTGGGGCGCATAATGCGCAGCTCTATCATCGCCGCTGCGAGGTCGAGAACGGCTATCCTTGGCTCTTTCCGCCGCCTCTTTTGGGGGCACAGCCCTCTTCGGGCTTCGAAAGCCTTGAGGAGGAGTTGGAGTGGCTTGAGTCCAGATTTCAAAGTGGGCCCCAAGCTCCTAATCGGCCAATCACAGCCCGACTGCACCACCTCCTCCCCGCCGCCGGCGTCTGTTGGGCTGCCGATCTTGCCCATCCAGAGACAGAGGCGCTTTGTGCGGAATATGGCTCTCTCACCTCAGAGCTCAACGCCTTGTATCACGACCCTGCATTCCTTGAGCTTGTTCTAGAAAAGCTCACCGCCCCTTAAAAGGTGATGGAGTGGGTGCGTTGTCCATTGAGGGCGTTCCAGTGGGTGGTGAAGATCGAGCCATCGGGATTTTGCACTTCGATCCGATAGACGGGCAGGAAGACCTCCGTGCTGCGGCGGATGGTGTAGTCATTCCCAAAGGCGGCTTGGGTTCCCTTCTCAATTTGGTTGATGCTGTAGCGCCTCGGAACACGTGTGCCAGATTTTGAGGACTTGGTCACAAGAGGGCAGCCAAGCTGCGTCTCGGGAGCTACCTCTAAATATGGTCGCTCAAAATGCAGTCGCACCTCCCCACCGGAGGCGACAACGAGCTTCTTTTTGCGACAGCTCTCAAGCCATCCATCAAGGACCTCTTCTTGCACGTAGAGGGCGGAGGCGAGCTGGTCGAGCCGCATCGAACCGCTGTTTTGTGCAAGGGCTGTCACCACCTTATAGTCATTGCGATCAGCGCCCGCATTGAGGCAGTCCTCAAAGCCGTGGCTCTTCTTCCAGGTAGCCGTATCGACAACCATCTCGCCATCTTCAAGACCCCAAAGGATCACC
>JAKBAF010000197.1 GCA_021809305.1 bacterium | reverse complement strand
AACTTTCGCCAATTCTTTCGCCCATTTTCTCTCTCCATTGTTAAGAGTAAGGGATAGAATTTAGATGAATTTGGATTTCTTTTCAAGGGGCCTTTTTTTTTCGAGCTTGAGACTAAGCCCTTCAACCGCTAAACTCTTAAGGGTTTGATTGGCCTTTTTGAGGGAGCCTCCATGTACCTACATGCGACAGTTGATACCCTTGCTATGAAGCAGCAGCAAAGTCGCTCTCTTGAGGAGACCTCAAGATATAAAATAAAATTTGATAATGACTTTCTTCCGGCATTTAATGCCACCCAAATGAATCACTCTGCCAAGGTTGCCGCTTTCTCCGATCAGATTGGCTCGCGTACAATGGAGAGCCAAGGAACGTATACCGCAACTCGCATTGAGCTGAATAAAAAGGGGGCGATTGGTTTCGCTGCCTTTGCGGCAGCCCTGGGTTGCGCTCTTGGGATTCGCTTCAGCCGCTACCACCACCATCGCTTTAGGGCGCTCTTCTATATAGCTGCAAGCATGCCGCTTCTTGTCACAGTCTATAAGACTTGGGGACTTTTTTTTGGTGGCCATCTCGATCTTGACGATCCCAGGGTACGGGAGCAGGAGTGCGCTCGATTGGCAAGCCCAACCTTTGTCTTTACCGATTACCTCCACCGGTTGGAAGGGTGCAAGATAGTTATCCGTGAAGGGAAGCTTGTTAGAACTCGCCATTTAGGGATCGAGGATATCGCGCACTATTCACTGCTTGCAAGGCGCCTCGATGAGCGTGATCTCGAGTTTGAAAATGAGGCGTACTATCTGGTCAATGAGCTTGGTTTAGCCTACCGGGCAGGGGAGGCGAAACACCTATCGAATCTCTCGCAGCTTGAGCGTGTCTATCTAGTGTCACGAAGCTCAGTTGATAGGATACGCGATCATCAAGTCGCAGCGGCTAATCAGGAGCAGAGTGATGTTCGCTATCAACGGCATGCTGTTACGGGAGTTGCCTTAGGAGCTGCTCATAGTAGCGATAGCACGAGTGAGCAAGTACTCCTCACAGGGGGAGCGATCCTCGCAGACAGCTATTTTAGCAGTAGAGAGGCGGAGCTTGAGCGTCAAAAAAGTGCAGCCAGGATGCAGGCGGAACTTCTTGCTGCGCCTGTCACTGCTATAAGAGATGAGACGCGTCTTGAAATCGATAGCGCCGCACGAGAGCTTACTTGTGATGTTAACGATCACTTCCAGCAAGTTTTTGACCCTCATAGGAAGCGATCTGATGCGGTGAGACCACCACCGTTTGTCATCGTTACCGAATCTCCTCAATTCCCTCCATCCGCCCCACCTTTCGATGCATAATGTGAGTTTTTTCTCCTACTTCAACACGTAAACGGCTAATTGAGAAGACGATGGATGAGAGGAGCAGGAAGTGGGCCAATTCCCAGCATGCATCAAAACGAGGCCTCACGAGGCTCATTCGATAGAGTCTTAAATCGCGGCAGCGATGCAAGTGAGTAGTTCCGTGTGCAGGATAAGGCCGGTAGGTCTGCAGCCTCACTAAGGGGTCACACAGCCACAAAACGGGAGCCGCGGAAGCGACGATAGTGGCTGTATGGCACGCCCCAATAAAGTTCATTTGATAAGATCAACAAATTGAGCCTATTGGTTAATTTGGGTTTTGCCAGACAAGCATTTGTTATCTATCGCTGCTACTGCACATGCACGTTAAGCTAAGAACTCCGGCACCCACTTCGGGGGTGCAAATGTTTACTATGCATACCCCGGGTTACGCTTCGCTCACCCCGGGGCTAAGTTCCGACATGCCCTTTGGGCATGTTCTGAGAGGACTCTTTTGACAGGATCTTATTTTGGCGATTCATGATGGCCTCTCTTCCTATAGCAAAGCCGAAAGTGCGCACGATAAGTGCCTTTTACCTAGCACTCCCGAAGTGGAGTGCCGAAGACCCTAGCTTAACGCGCATGTGCTACCGCGGCTTGATTATTTACTACCACATAACCCCGCGTTGCGCTTTAGGCCTACTGGCGCATGCGCTGCACACGCGGCTATCCACGATCATCGCTTCCGCGATTGTGGCAAAAATGATGTACGATTCTTGTTGTGATGGCAAATTTTCATTAATGGATGACGGTTTGAATCTATCAAGCAATAATTGTGTGCAACACTATGCCTGAAGTGGGGCGTCGCAAATGCATTGGATGAATCTATCGAGGGAGCACAAGCACACATTGCACCTCGCCCAGCATAAGTACTAGCTTAGTTTTGCTTTTTGCGCCTTTTTCTATGCAAGCTGCGGTTTGATTTAATACTTGTTGCTGTTTAACCTACCAAAGATACGGCTTGTTCTAATGGAGGGAGTGCCATGTACGCCAGCCCTAATATCGCTACCATGCAGGCGCAGCAGGATCAAGCTATTGAAGCGGCTGCTGGATACAAGTTAAAGCTCGAAGAGCAGTTTCTTCCTGCCTTTAATGCAACGCAAGTCGCCCACACTGAGAAGATCGCCGCATTCTCAACTCAAATTGGCCGCCATCTTACGGAGTACGAAGGGAAGTACACACCGACTCGTATCGAGCTTAATAAGCAGGGAGCGATGGGTTTTGCCGCATTGATGGCGGCCCTTTGCTGCTCTTTTGGGATCCGCTATAGCCGTCTTCATCGCCACCGTTTTAGAGCTCTCTTCTACACAGTAGGGAATGCTCCACTCCTTATCACCGCGTACAAGACGTGGGGCATCGTTTCTAATGACTACCTTGATCTTGACAATCCCACGGTAAGAGAGCAGGAGGAGGCTCTTTTGGCGAGTCCAACCTGCCTCTTTACCCGCTACCTCGACCACCTTGAAAGGTATAAGATTGTTACGCGTGAAGGGAGCTCTTGGACGACTCGTAACTTGGGGGTTAGTGATATCGCGCACTACTCCCTACTGGGGCAGCGCCTCAAGGAGAGAGATCAGGATGCCAAGAAGGAAGCGTATTATCTTGTCAACGAACTTGGCTTGGCCTACCAGGCGGGGAGGGCAAAACACCTTTCGAACGTCTCTCTGCTTGTGGATGGCTATCTCAGTTCAAGAAGTTCAGTTGACAGGGTGCGCAATGAGAAAATTGAGGAGGCTAGACGGAAGCAAGAAAAAGTGCTTATTGAAAAAGAAATTGCCAATGGGGTTGTTTTAGGCGTGGCGGGATGTGCTGAAGGCTTCGGCGGGGAAGCCCTTAATATTGGTGGCTCACTTGGGGTGAATGTCTATTTTGGCAGGCAAGAGGATGATCTTGACCGTCAGAAGATTAAAGCGAGGCAGCAGGCTGAACTCTTGGCATCGCCTGTAACCAAGATCAGAGATGAGACGCGTATGGAAATAGATAACGAGGCTCGGGATCTAACTAGTAAGGTTAATAGCTATTTTAAGGAGATTTTTAACCGTAATAGAACACGTTCTGAGGGTGTGACTCCTTCAGGGGCTCCACCAGCCATGCAAACTGCAAGTGGGCAGCGCGATGAGCCCCGATCCACTCTTTAGTTCTCACATTGCTATGTTGG
>JAKBAF010000196.1 GCA_021809305.1 bacterium | reverse complement strand
TGTGGCCCCCCTTGCAAAAGCGGCGGTAGCAGCTGGCGCCAACGCCCTCTTTATCGAGTGCCACCCAAACCCCGACCAAGCGCTGAGTGACGCTGCGACCCAGCTCACTTTTGATGAACTGCGTGCCCTTCTAGAGGAGGTGGTGCAGATTCATGCTATCGTTCAGAAACAGCCACTCGTTCTTCAAAAACAGCCTGGTCTTAACTGGACCTCCCCTTATGGCTAAGCCGGTCTTTGGGGGGCCATTAGCGCTCGCCCTCCTGCTACTTGCTGGCTGTGGAGCGCTCCTTATCACCTCGCTTGTCCAGCAAGACCAGAGTGACCTTGACGACTACGAGCGGCACGTCGCGCCAACAGATGCAAAGGATAAGCCGCCGAGCAAGACGCCGCAAGGCACGCAGCAGAGATCGCTTGTCGTTAAGGATTTCTTCTTTGCAAAGGGGAGGACTAGGCTCCATGCGCAGCTTAAGTCGCGCCGCTCCCACCTCCTCCTCCTCTTTACAGGATCGCGGGTCTCCCTTACAGAGGAGATGGAGGGAGCAAGTGGGCGTATTCAGGAAGAGCTCTACTACCGCCTCCCAGATGGGAGTGAGGTGGCATGCGATGCGCCGGCAATGGCTCTCATTAACCCCTCATGGGAGCCCATGCAGCTTAT
The DNA here is from genome assembly GCA_021809305.1 of bacterium. Taxonomy (GTDB): domain Bacteria; phylum Chlamydiota; class Chlamydiia; order Chlamydiales; family JAFEGQ01; genus JAKBAF01. The sequence continues at coordinate 2,882 of JAKBAF010000196.1, read as the reverse complement.
CCGCTCTTTTACCGCAAAGCGCGCCTCCTTCTCCTACCACGAGATGCGCCTTACAGCGAAAGAGGCGACACTCACCCGCAATAGTTGCGCAGGCCACACACTTGAGATACTACCCGCCACCCTTCCCCGATCATTTGTCAGTAAGGCGCGCTCAATTGAATGCGCCTTTGAAGGGAGCCATCTTCCCGCCTTTCATGCCACAGGCCTTCAAGCGCAACTCTCACTTGATGAGGGGTGGCAGCCATGAGAGGTTACCTTCTTCTACTTCTTCTCCTTGGCGCCACTGCGTCCTCTATTTATGGCGATGAGCTCCCCTCTCTGCGACTATCAGCTGACACGGCGGACTACGATGGCAATGAGATCCGACTCACAGGCCATGTGGTTGCCATCCATCCCGAGGTCACCCTCCGCTCTGGCACCGCACGCGCCTATCCTGAAGGGTCCACCACCTCACTCAACTCTATCAAACGCCTAGAGCTGAGCAACCGCATCTCAATTGAATTAAAAGATGGCTCCACCCTTACTGCCTGGGCGGCCTCTATCGATCAGATGGAGGGGAGGGCGGAATTCCAGAGTTTTCTTCCACTAGAGCGGGTCATCTACTCCAAAAATGAGGGGGAGAGGCCCACGCGGCTTGAGTGCAATCAGCTTGCCGTTAAGCTGAAGAGAGGGCTTAAAATGGCCTCTAATTCATCAGGTGAGGGAAGTGCAGAGTCCCTCCTCCCCTCCGATCAAGAGCTCTCATCAATTGCGGCAGAGGGGAGTGTAAGGGTGGCCTACGGAAAAGAGCTTACCGTTGAATCGAGCGCCCTCTCCTACGAAAGGTCCGATCATTTGGCCTTAAGCGCGACAGGAGAGCCCTACGATGCGCTTACCTTACAGGGAGAGATCCACCTCTCCCATAAGAGGCTAGGAGAGCTCTACGCAAACGATAAGCTTCTTATCACGCGCTCTCTCCTCCATGGCAAGCCGGCCCCCTCCCAGCTCTTCTCATTTGGCGAGACCCATCTCATTAGCACCCCAACAGATAAGGAGCTTCCCCACCATCTCGTCTGCCACGGCCCCTGCTTTGTCGATCTGGAAAATGGGATCGCAAGACTTGGCAGCCTGTGTACGGTCGGCGCCGATAGCTCACCAGCTGATGAGGGCCGTGTGCTCTACAGTGATGCCAGTGGCTCATTCAATGCCAATGGCGCTATCATCACCTTTTCATTCGATGAGAACCGCAAGGCGCAACTCGAGCACGTCTCGCTAAGGGGCAACGTCCGCATCCAGCACCTCCTCCCCGGCTCCTCGGCAAACTTTTCGCTCCAGTACGCCTTAGCTGAAGAGGCTGACTATAGCGTCTCATCAGAGGAGCTCACACTCGTTGCTGAAACGGGGGGACGCGTCCTCTTTATAGATGATGAGAATAAGACTCGGGTCAGCGCCCAAAAAGTTGTTATTAACCGCGCCTCTGGCAGTGTCAAAGGCTTTGGCGGCGTTCGCTTCACACTAACAGAGGGCGAGATCCTTGCCTTAAGGGAGCTTCTTAGCCAACCATGATCCCCCCTCCCCACCTGCTTGAGGTCAAAGAGCTCGTTAAGAGCTACCAAGGTCGCCGCGTTGTTGACGGCCTCTCCTTCCACATTAGTCCTGGGGAGATCTGCGCCCTCCTTGGACCGAACGGCGCCGGTAAGACGACTGCTTTCTACATGGTTATTGGCCTGCTTCGCCCCGATAAGGGACAGGTGATCTTCCAAGGATCCGATATCACTCGGCTCCCCATCCATAAAAGAGCCCTTATGGGTATGGGCTATCTCGCCCAAGAGCCCTCGATCTTCCGCCAACTCACGGTCGAGCAGAACATCCTCTGCATACTTGAGACGCTGCCTCTGACGAGGCGCGAGCGAAAGAGGCGGCTTGAGGAGCTCCTCGAAGAGCTCCACCTCACATCCCTCGCCAAAAAGGTAGCGATCACCCTCTCAGGTGGAGAGCGGCGGCGACTTGAGATCACCCGCGCTCTTATCCGCAGCCCCTCCCTCCTTCTGCTCGATGAGCCCTTTGCCAACATCGATCCGAGAGCCATACACGATGTCAAAGAGCTCACAAAACTCCTCTCAAAGAAGGGCATCTCGATTTTGGTGACCGATCACAATGCGAGGGAGATCTTCTCACTCGTGCATCGAAGCTACCTTATTACAGATGGACGGATCCTACTTAGCGGAACGCCAGAGGAGCTCGTGCAGAGCGAGGAGGCTCGCCTGCACTACTTGGGACACGACTTTAAACTTTAGAGCTATCTAGCGCGTGGGCAGAGCTCGCTCTCCGCAAAGAAGAAGGCGATCTCAGCTTTTGCCGTCTCGGGACCATCAGAGCCGTGGATCGCATTCTCATCAATTGAGGCTGCAAAATCAGCTCTAATCGTGCCTGGCGCTGCCTTTTTAGGGTCGGTTGCTCCCATTAGATCGCGATGCTTGGCGATGGCATTCTCACCCTGGAGCGCCATGACGAGCACCGGCCCTGAGACCATAAATCTGACGAGGTCATTATAGAAGGGCCTCTCGCGATGGACGGCGTAGAAGGCCTCGCCCTGCTCTTTTGAGAGGCGGATCATCTTGGCGCCGACAACGATGAGACGTGCTCGCTCAAAGCGTTGAATAATCTCGCCAATATGGTTGCCAGCGACCGCATCGGGCTTAATGATAGAGAGGGTCATTTCAATTGTCACAGGAGCTCCTTTATCTTTTGGTGTCGCGAGGAGCGTGATGGGGAGAAAAAAAGAGAGGAGTAGGGGCAGTAAGTTCCATTTGCATCCTCTCAACTTTTCCAACCTCATAACTCCTCTTTGGGGGATTTCGGATGTGATCTTAAGATCTTAAAATCAGGCAAGTATAATCAAT
>JAKBAF010000195.1 GCA_021809305.1 bacterium | reverse complement strand
TGAAGGGGCCAAGGCGCTCGCCGAGGCGCTTAAGATAAACACCTCCTTACGCCAGGTCCACCTCTACGAAAACCAGATAGGCGATGAGGGGGCCAAAGCGCTCGCCGAGGCGCTTAAGACAAACTCCTTCCTCACCACAGTCAACCTCGGAGCCAACAGGATAGGCGATGAAGGGACCAAGGCGCTCGCCAAGGCGCTTAAGAAAAACGCTTACCTTAGCCAGATCGGCCTCTACAACAATCAGATAGGCGATGAAGGGGCAAAGGCGATCGCCAAGGCGCTTAAGACACACGCTTACCTTGACCAGATCATCCTCTACAGCAACAAGATAGGCGATGAAGGGGCCAAGGCGATCGCCGAGGTGCTTAAGACAAGCGCCTCCTTACGCCAGGTCAACCTCTACAACAACCAGATAGGCGATGAAGGGGCCAAGGCGATCGCCGAGGCGCTTAAGACAAACGCCTCCTTACACCAGGTCGAGCTCAGCCTCAACCGGATAGGCGATAAAGGGGCCAAGGCACTCGCTGAGATCGAAGAGGCATTGAAGCGCAACCGAAAGGATTGATAAGACGCGGTGACTATTCAAGAGAGGGCAATTTCTAAAGTAGCCCCTTCCTGAATAGTCACTATTGCGCCACCTTTAGAGATCTCAATGACGCGATTAGCTTGGCGAGCCACGTTAAGATCATGGGTTACAAGAACGATCGTCTTCCCCTTTTCATTGAGCTCCTTCAAGAACGCTATCATCTGATGGCTCATTTCCGGATCAAGGCTCCCCGTTGGCTCATCGGCGAGGATGAGTGGAGGGTCATTTGCAAGCATCCTGGCAAACGCCACCCGCTGTTGCTGACCTATGCTCAATTCTGAGGGTTTGTGATCGACTCGATCGGCAAGACCCATCTCGTCTAAAAGAGTAAGAGCCCGGTTCCTCCGAGAACCTTTATCAAGGCCACCAAATAGCATAGGTAAGAGGACGTTTTGAAGCGCACTCAAATAGGGAACAAGGTTAAACGTCTGAAAGAGGAAGCCGATCTTTTCCTGGCGAAGAGCCGCTCTCTGCCGAGAGCTCAGATCAAAAATCGATTGATCTTCAAGGCAGATCTCGCCACTTGAGGGCGAGAGCATCCCCCCCATCATCAGTAGCAGCGAGCTCTTACCACTCCCGCTCGGCCCGATGATCGCAACAAAATCGCCTTTGTCAATCTGCAGAGAGATCCCATCAATTGCGCTAACACTTTTGCCATGCCGGGAGTAGATCTTACTTAAATTACTTAATTTTAACATCTTATATCTCCTGAAGGGCTTTGCAAGGATCAAGTCGCGTAGCCTGTCTTGCAGGCAAGTAGCTGGCCAGCAGTGCAATCACGATAGCAACTGCCACAGCCACTAAAAAAAGAGCCGGTACGGGCCAAACAGCAACCCCCGCAACAATCGGCCCTAAAATAAGAGCCATCAGTGTGCCCAAGACATAACCCAATGTTCCACCAACGCCTCCAAGTATGAGCGCTTTGAGCAGAAAGACCCAAAGGACCTGGCGGGCGTCTGCTCCGAGCGCCATAAGGGTCCCAATCTCCTTGCGTCTTTCATGAACATTGTTGTACATCTCGTTTGCCATGCTTGTCCCTCCAACAACCATCATGATGATAAGAAAGAGCATCGATAGCCGCTTCATCAGCTGATTGGTCTTTATCTGAGTATCGACCACCTGAGCAATTGTGACGATCTTTGTATGTGGAAGCGCGAGGCCGATCTTGCTAACAAGCCCCTTGGAGATCTCCTCACAGCAACCAACAATCTCGATAGCGTTGATCACAGGACCGCTGCCGGCGAGCTCCTGGACTCGATGCAGGTGTGCGAAGATGCGAGAGTCATCTACCGTACCCGTCGGTGGGAGGACGGCAATGACTTTGAAGGGCGTATTGAGGAGAGCGATCTCATCGCCCTCTTGCAGGGTTAATTGTTTTGCGACATCAGATCCCACCAGTAGCTCATCAAACTTCAACGTCTCAATAACCCGCTTGCGAACAAGGGTCTCTTTTGGAGTTCGTTTGCTTAAGTTGAAGAGATCCTGAACATTGCCACAGCCTCGTGGTCGAGAGAAGACTCCCGCGCCCTGCCATGAGGCTTTGCTCTGAAATTCATTTTTCGGAAGAACGCCTGTCAGGGTAGTGGAATAGGAATTGATGGTGGTTGAAATGGAGAGTTTAGGTGAAACATTATCCAGTCCTTCGAGGTTAGAGGTGGCAAGAAGGGTGACATACTCCTCGGGCATTTCACCCGATGTGAGATCGGCACTGTAGTAGTCGCTAAGCGTTGCTGATTCAGGGAGAATCAAGATATTGGCTCCGAGAGCGTCGAGCTCTCTCGCAACTGCTTTCTCGGAGTAGGTTGTGATGGTACTGATCGCCACAACGACAGCTATTCCGAGTACAATGGCAAGTCCACTTGTCACAAGCCTATTCTTTCGCTGCGCAAGTTCGCATAGCACTAACGTTGTCCACTTCATGTGATGACCTTCCTATTTTCTTTGTGGGCAGCAGCCAGGACCACAACAACCGGGTCCGCAACAAGGAGAGCTCGCCCCCTGCAGGAGAGAAATGATCTGGTCTTTACTTGTTGCTCCGATAAGCGTCCCCACGATATCCCCAGGCGGCGCTATAAGAACCGTCATCGCAAGGAAAGAGCTAGTATCGATGCCAAGCTGCGCGAAGAAGCGCTGCTCTATCTCGCATTTGGGGTCTACCACAATCGCTTGAGAGCCGCTGTTAAAGCGCAAGTCCCGCCTAAACTCCTCAACACCAGAAAGTGCCTCCTTATTTTCTAGCGTCTCGCTATTCTGCAGACAAAGAAGCACAAGCTCGTGCTCCTGCAGCGCCTTAAGAGCGCTAGCAAGGGCAGGACTAGATAGAGAGTCGATAAGCTGCTGGGACGTAAATGATGCGGGAAATGCGCCGACAACGGCTCCATTAGACGCTAAAACAAGGACAAACGGCATAGGCGCTCGCTTAAGATCGTACTTGGCCACCCTCTCCTTGTGCTGAGGGTCATCAAGCTGGACCTCTAAAGCGCCTGCTCCATCACCGGCAAGGCGGATGGCCTCCTTGAAGCGGCTCCTCATCTCTTGTGTCTGTAGATCTTGCGCCCTATAGAAAAAAATGAGCAGATGCTGATTCTCGTCGACCTTGGGCTTAAAAGACCCTCCTTGGCCAAAGAGGCTGGAGCTAACCAGCATGAGTATCACAAGTCCGCGCACCACTATCTCGATCATAATTTCCTCATTTATTCTAAAGACCTCTCATGAGGCTTTCCGTGGAACATTAAAACCTCACTCCACCTACGTTGGAGCTCATCTAAGTCTTCTTGGAAAATCGGATGGTCGTGAATGCACTCCTGCAGACACTTTAGATTGCGATCAAGCTCGGAGCAGGTGCCGGCAGAAAGAGAGTAGATCATTCGATTTTCTCTCCGATTTGCCTCGACCATCCCTCGCTCTTTCATATAGGCGAGGTGTTTTGAGACCTTAACCTGCGCTAACTTCAAGATCTCTTGTAGGTGGGTA
>JAKBAF010000194.1 GCA_021809305.1 bacterium | reverse complement strand
CAAAGGTGAAGCGCTGCTCGTGGATGATTAGGGCGGCATCGACATCACCTTTGGCAAGGAGGGTGCCGACCTCGCAATAGCGGGTGTGATGGAGGGCTTTTGGGGGCGGGGCGAGAAGCTTTAGGAGGAGGTGGGCTGTTGTGAGCTCGCCGGGCGTTGCAACGCGTTTTGCGTGGAGCTCACTTAAGGGGAAGGGCTCTTTTGCAATGATTTTGGGACCACACCCCCGCCCTAGCGCGGCACCGACGGGGAGCATTTGGTAGTGGCCTAGGGTGTGGCCGAGGGCAAAGAAGGAGAGCTTGGTGAGGGGAAAGTGGTGATTTAGTGCGAGGGAGTTTAGGACTTCGATATCTTTTAGGTGGGCAGTTGGAGGTGGGAAGGGCCCTCGCTTGTTGTGGAGGTAGTCGTAGAAGAGGAAGGTGTCGTTGGGGCAGGGCGAGAGGGCTACATCCTTTATCATTAGTGTGCCGCAGCACTCTCTCTTAGAAGGCCGAGGCTTATAAAGCTCTTGGCAAGGGCGTGGTTCTCAGGCTTTTCGAAGGAGCCTGAGGAAGCAAGCCAGGTGACGTAGCTTTTTGGGAGGGATTTGAGGGGCTGCCCGCGATACTTTCCAAAGGGCATGGTGGCAGGCGCTCCCTCCTTTGGGCTTAAGAGCTCAAGGCAGGTCTCCATCGAGAGGTCATCGCACATGGCCATAAAGACTTTGTAGAGGACCATAACATCATCGAGGGCTCGGTGGGCATCATTTGCCTCTATTCCGTAGACCTCTCGCAGGGATTGGAGCGAGTGGCGCGGAAGGTCTGGGCGGTAGCGCCTTGCCCACTTGAGCGAGTCGAGGAAGGGCCACTCGGGAAGCAGCAGGCCAGCGCGTTGAAATTCATATTTTAAAAAGAAGAGGTCGAAGGCGTCGTTGTTGTGGGCGATAAGCACGACATCGCCTTCGCAAAACGCAGTAAACTGAGGGGCAACCTCGCTAAAGGGGGGCGCCTCTTTGACCATCTCGTCTGTGATGTGGTGAATATTACTTGCCTCCTTTGGGATGGGCGAGCCAGGATTCACCAGCTGGACAAAGCTCTTTTCAAGATAGGGGTCGTAGGCGGCAATTTCGACGATGCGGTCGCGCTCGGCCCGTATGCCTGTTGTCTCTGTGTCGTAGAAGATAGGGCGCTTTTTAGTCATAGTGCTTTAAGCTCACATGGTTTGCCCGTAGATGATAAGACGGGGATCGATGGCGAGGTGGTTATCTTCGGCATTGGGCACGCTAACATCGAAGGTGATAGCGTCATCGACAACAAGGAACTGGATACAGCCGCCCTCTCCAAGGAAACCTTTAAGGCGGCTGACGGTTAGAACGGGATGGCCTCGGAGCAGATTTAGGAGCTGATGGACCTGCTGCTGGTTCATCTCGCCGATATAGAGGATCTGGTAGCGGAGGAGCATATCGATTGCGGGCTCGCCCCCGATCCAATCGACAACAAAATCAAGGTGGCCAAAGAAGCGCCCTTCTAGATACGCTCTACCAGCCCTTCCAAGTGGATCTGCACCGATAAGGCCGATGTAGAGGGTGTCTGGGTGAAGATCCATGACATCATCTGGCCACTTAACGTAGGCGGGGAAATTGGAGAGATAGCCTGCCTCGAGCCGCTGCATGTACTGGGCTTGCTGGCTGATGGCAAAGGGGTCGGCGATACTACTCAACAGAGGTAGGGCCAGAAGAGGTTGGAAAAGCGAGAACAAGAGCGTGAGGGAGAAGGCTCGGGCCCATATTTTTATCCGGATTTTCATCCGACCCAGTAGCCTTGCTTCCCTCACTTTCTCCCTTACACCTTTCTCGGTGTGATCTTCTCAGCCACTTTGGAGATCTTGGCCGCCTGGGCGATTGGAGATCCCGAGTCAGCTGCCTGCTTGATGCCCTCAAGAACGGTTTGGCAGGCATTTTGCAGAGTGCGCAAGTAGGCATCGAAGAGCTCCTCATCAACCTCTGGCTTCAAGCATGGGATGACGGCTCGGTAGAAGATAAGTCCTGCAGACTCATCCATCCCGAAGCCGGGCAGATCGAGCTGCTTGTTGAGCAGGTGGAGGAAGCGGCCAACCTCGCCTGCCGAGTTCTCCTTAATTTCAAACGGGAGGTAGGCAATCATCTGGACTAGTGTGTCATGGAGAATGCCAACAAAGAGCGGAACCTCATGCTCCGATACCTTTAGCATGATCGCGATCTGCTTATTCTCCTTCTGGAGCTCAGCATCAAACGACTTCTTCAGGTGCTTATGGAGCGTGGGGAGATTCAATTCTAACATAAACGTGTCCTCTAAATCATTTTTAGACTGTTCCTTACTATAACGTACTTTCCCTTTGTCCCTCAAGTCCGTCCCTATTAATAGCCAGCGCCTCCGGGAAGTGAGGAGTGACGGTCGCGGGTAAAGCGGGGATTATTTGTCTTGGGGACTGAATGGAAATCATCCTCTGTCGGCATGCGATAGAGGCAGGAGGTAAGAAGAGAGGAGAGCATCACCAGTAAAAGTAGAGGTTTTAGGAGCTGGATGATCACGGGCTATCCTCCGAATTTTCTCTGAAGGCGTTGGAACCAGGGGAGAGGCTGTGGCTCATCAATTGGCAGTGGAGCGCTCTCTTCGAAATCCATAGCGGGTAGCTCAGCTAGTGCAGAGACACCTGAGGGGGTATCAGCGATTAGCACTCTCTTACCAGCGATTTCAATAAGGAAGAGGGCCGTCTTCTGTGATAGTTGGCGTCGCTCAATGATGCGAATGCGAGCCTTGGAGTTGGTGAAGGAGGCCCTTTTTGCATTGAGCTGGCGAAAAAGTATGGCTGTGATCACAAAGAGAGTAAGAACTCCGCCGACTGTGAGAATCATCTTGAGGAATTGGCCCCAATAGGGGTAAGTTGCCAGGGGCTCTTTTTCCGAATCGTGAGCCTCCGCTGGGAGTTGTGCTACTACACGCTCTGCGCCCGCTTCCTCTACCGCTGCCTCTACCAGAGGGGTCTCGCCATAAAGGATGGATAGGGGAAGAATAAGGGCTATGAGGAGTAGACGGCGCATGCGATGCTTCCTTGCGGTGCAGATGAGGCGTCTAGCTTAACTACCCCCTCTATTTTGGAGAATAGGTTTTTTTCACAGGTGGGGAGAGATGAAGGGCCTTATCGCGCTTGATATAGATGGCACAGTGACGGGCGATGACTCCCGTATTTGTCCTGCCATGCACAACTACTTGCGTGAGCTCTCAAGGCTGCACTGGCGACTGGCCTTTATGACGGGCAGAACCTTTGTTTACGGCTTTACGCAACTACAAGCTTGCCCCTTTCCCTACCTCTTTGTCCCCTACAACGGAGCTGCAGCCTATGAGATGCCGCAGCGGCGTCTCCTCTTTGCCACCTACTTGACCGCGGGGAGCTTGGAGATTGTGGCTGAGGCGTGTGAAGGGCTGCAAGCCGTCTGCTTCTTCCACACCTCATCAGAGCTCGGCGATGTTGGCTACTGGCGGCCTTCTTGCTATGAACCTGAGGTTGTCGCCCCTCTCATTAAGAGGTGGCGATCAACTGGCGAGACGTGGG
>JAKBAF010000193.1 GCA_021809305.1 bacterium | reverse complement strand
AGCGCATCTGCGCATCCTTTGCTGAGATCTCAAGTGGGGCCGACTTCACCGTCGTTGAGGGGACGGGCCATAGCGGCGTGGGGTCGATCATCGATCTTAGCAACGCCGATGTGGCGCGCTTGCTAGGGCTCGATGCGGTCCTTGTCACAACAGGTGGCATCGGATCGGCCTTTGACCAGCTAGCGCTTAACTGGCTCGCCTTTAAGGCAGCAGGGGTGCGCGTGCGAGCGGTTATTCTAAACAGAGTCCTCCCCGAAAAGCGGGAGATGATCATGGAGTACATCCCCAAAGCGCTTGCAAAGTGGGGCATCCCACTTGCGGGGTGCATCCCCTTCTCTCCCCTTCTAGATGCGCCCTGCATGGATGATCTGCGCAACCTCTTTGGCGTTCCCCTCATTGGCGGTGAGCAGCACGCCTTCCGCCACTTCCACGATGAGCGGCTAGTTGGCACCTCCCTTGCCCTCTACCGCGAGGCGCTAAATGCAAGAGAGCTCATTATCACCCATGCAAGCCGAGATGATCTCATTATGGCGACAATTGAGGATGAGCTCCTCTCTAGACGGAGCCACCCTAATGGCGATCTCGAGCGAGGTCTACTGCTTGTCGGCCACCTCCCCCCAAGCCCTGCTGTTCTAGAGGCCATACGAAGGGCAGAGCTCCCTGCGCTCTACGCCCCTGTTTCAAGCTATAAGGCGATGCAGATGTTAGCTGGTTTCACAGCCAAGATCCGCTCTGAGGATACCGATAAAGTTTCGAGGGCGGTCTCCCTTGCCCGAAGTAATGTCGACTTTGATATCCTCTGTGGCAATTAATGGTCCTTCAAAGGAGATCGAGGTGAGCCAAAAAATGGTGATCGCCATGTCCGGCGGTGTTGATTCGTCGGTGGCGGCTGCTCTTATGGTACGCGCAGGGCATGAGTGCATTGGGATGACCATGCGTCTTTGGAAGGGCGAGGAGGCGGAGAGCTGCTCTACAACAAGCTGCTGCGGCGCCGAATCGGTGGAAGATGCCCGGCTTGTCTGCGAGGCGCTCGGCATTCCCTACTTTGCAATCAACTTCCGCGAGCAGTTTTGGGAGCAGGTCGTCACAGTTTTCGCCCAAGAGTATTTTGCCGGTCGGACACCTAGCCCTTGCATCCTCTGCAATGAGAAGCTCAAGTTCGATACCCTCTATAAAAGAGCCCTTGAGATCGGCGCAAGCCATATCTGTACAGGCCACTATGCACGCATCCTCTTTGATGAGACGAGCTCAAGATGGCACCTGCTCCGGGGCATTGACCCCAAGAAGGATCAATCCTACTTCCTCTTTAGTATGACCCAAGAGCAGCTCTCCAAAACCCTCTTCCCCTTGGGTGGCAACACAAAAGAGGAGATCCGAGCGCTCGCGCTTGAGGCCGGCCTCTTAACGGCTAAAAAGCCCGAGAGCCAAGATATCTGCTTTATACCCGATGGCGACTACCCCGCCTTTTTAGAGCGCCACTTCCCAGATCTTGCAAAGCCTGGAGGGAAGGTGCGCCACATCGATGGCTCGGTTCTTGGCGAGCATGAGGGCATACATCGCGTCACAATTGGCCAGCGAAGGGGGCTCGGGGTCGCTTTTGGAGAGCCCCTCTATGTGACGGCAATCCGAGCTGAAGAGAATGAGGTGTGGGTGGGGCCCAAGGAGAGCACCCACGCTCAGGGCTGTCTTGTTGAAAAAATGAACTGGATCTCAAGAGAGCCCTCACGGGGTGAGGCCGTTGCGCTCTCGGTGCGCATCCGCTCTCGCAGCCCGGAATCCCCAGCCACTGTGCGACCACTTGAGGGGGGGCGCGCTGAGGTCCTCTTTCATACCCCGCAAAGCGCTATTACCCCAGGGCAGGCCGCCGTATTCTATGATGGAGAGCGCGTCTATGGGGGAGGCTGGATCGTCTCGGCTCTCTGAAGGTACTTGCCAATCGCCGGAGGGACCTCCGACTCGACGGCTACTATCGCCTTTGTTCTCGGATGCTCAAATTCTAGCTTGTGAGCGTGAAGCAGTGGGTAGGGAGCGGTAATCCTCGTATGGAGCCGCCCCCCATACTGCGTATCGCCAACAATGGGCGCCCCAAGTGAGGCTAGATGGACGCGTATTTGATGGGTGCGGCCTGTCTCTGGGTAGCAAGCCACAACGCTTACCCCCTCTCCATAGGCCACCACCTCCCAGCGCGTTCGTGCCCTCTTTCCCTCATTCGACAGACTTTTGGCAAAGCGTGTCTGACCAGATGGGCGGCCACTGACCTCGAGCACATTATCGACCACCCCCTTCTTTCCATGAGGCCTGCCGTGCACGACGGCGAGGTAGCGCTTCATTACGCGCCGCTCACGGAAGAGGTCTTCTAGCAATTTTAGAACGCTGGGGTTTTTGGCAAAGAGTAGGAGGCCCGAGGTTCCCTTATCGAGCCTATGAACTGGAGAGGCACTCGGTGTGAGCCCTCTTGCAAAGCTCGTAGCACTCCTCTCCCCCTCCGTTAGCCAGCCAGCAGGCTTTGATAGAATAAGCAGATCGTCATCTTCAAAGAGGAGATGCGCCTCTCCGTCGCTTGCCCGATCATTATGGTTAAATTCGATCCTCTCTCTTCCCAAGAGTCGCCTCGAGGCGAACCGCTCAACCCGACCATTTACCCGGCAGCGGTTCTCTTCAAGAAGGCGCTTGATCTCTCGGAGCGAGAGGGAACCACCCACCTTTTGATGTAAAAAGGTCTGCAGCTTTAAATCTCGCTCTTCATCTAATACGATGTAGTTTTGCATGCGTAAAAGGATACAGCTTCTCTTTCAATCATGCAAGCTCTCCTCTACAAAGTGGCTCTGGTGCCTCAAGTACCAGACAAGGAAGTAGAGAGCGGTCACAAAGAGGATAGCTGCCGAGAGGAAGAAGGGAAATTCGAGCCAATAGCCGGCAAGCCAGCCATTAAGTAGGGGGATGCTAGCGCTTGAGAGGGCGAGCGATGCATTCCAAGAGCCAAAGATCTTTCCCTGATTTTGCCCCCCCGCAAGGCCTGAGTAGAGGAGGTAGAAGCCGGTCATTACGACAGTCCCCGCCAAAGAGGTGACAGGTAGCACCCACCAGAGGATCTCTGCTGAGAGGAAAGGGAGAATAGCAGCGACAGCTGCCGCTTGGAGAAAGAGGAAGATGACAAGAAGCAAATTTGTATGGGCGATTTTGTACAATAGGAGCTGACAGAAGATCCCAGAGGCAAGATACCAAGCGGCCGAATAGGTAAAAAACTCACTTATTTGTCCGCGATGAAGGTGAAATTTTTCTACCATATAGGTCGATGAGAAGAGGATAAAAAAAGACCAGCCTGCTCGATTGAGCGAGCCCATAAGAAAGGGAAGGGTCATTTTAGGCATTTTGAAGACGGCAGTAAGGGCGAGAAAGGCCTTTAAAAAATGAGTATGCCTCAGCCTCTCTTCGCTTTGGGAAGGGGTGCGAACAGAAAAGAGAACAAGAATGTAAGCAATAGCAAAGAGGAGAGCAATCATCCAAAAAGGGGTGGAGTAGTTGAAGATAGGGCTTAATTTATTATTCGAGAGAAGGCCAGCTAAAAGAGGACCCACCACCCAGCCA
>JAKBAF010000192.1 GCA_021809305.1 bacterium | reverse complement strand
AGAGGGAGCGATGAAGTAGGAATCCTTCGCCTTTAAGGCGAGGGAGATTCAAACATTACGCATGGCTTATTTGCTTGCTTTTAGCTAGAGAAGTTCAGGAGCGGTTAATGGTCGGATATTAAGGTCGATCAGTGGAGGGACCTCAATTTGGGCCGAGCTTGAGGCGTCGATCTTTTCAAGCTCTCGAGCTGTCACAAGCACCCGCCGCTCGAGGGTGCCACAGCTCTCATTGTAGGCATCAACGGCTTGAGTGAGGGAGCGACCCACTCGTGTCCAATGGTCCACCATCTTCGCAAGGCGTTTGTAGAGCTCGCTGCCAAGGGCGCTGATCTTAAGAGCACTTTCAGCTAAGTTCTCCTGTCGCCACCCATAGCAGATGGCGCGCAGCATGGAGATCAATGTGGTAGGGGAGGCGAGATGGACACCTCGCTCAACCCCCCATTCAATAAGCTGAGGATCTTCGCTGCAGGCTGCGCTAAAGAAGATCTCACCTGGCAAGAAGAGGATGACAAATTCTGGTGTGGGCTGAAAGTGTTCGGCGTAGGCCTTGCTTGCTAGATGGCGAATATGGGAGCGTATTGCGTCGGCGTGTCGCTTGAGGTGAGTTCGCCGAACCTCCTCATTCTCTGTGGCATGCGCTTCAAGATAGGCATCCAATGGAACCTTTGCATCCACTACAATTGAGCGACCTGATGGGAGCCTAACGAGAAGGTCTGGTCGTAGCCGCCCCTCCTCGAAGGTGCGGGAGCTTTGTTCAAAGAAATCGCAGTAGCTCACCATTCCTGCAAGCTCAACAATCCGTTTTAGCTGGATCTCTCCCCAGCGCCCTCGGATTGTGGTCGATTTTAGCGCAGAGGCAAGACGCGCGGTCTCATCCTTAAGCTGGAGCTGGCAGGAGAGAAGGGAGACGACCTGCTCCTTGAGAGCTGCTTGTGCCTGTAGGCCACCCTTTTCAAGATCGCCCATCTTTGCCTCAAAGCGGGTTAGCGACTCCTTCACAGGCTTCATCATCTGACTGATCGCTTCTTGACGCGCTCCGAGGTCGTGGCTTGCGTTTAGAGCGAAGCCCTCAAGCTTTGCCTTAGCGAGATCTAAGAAGGTTTCATTGCTGCGCTTGAGTGCCTCTGTAGAGAGGGCGGCAAAGAGGGTCTGTAGCCGCTCCTCTTCCGCCTTTTGGCCCAAAGCGCGCTCCTCTGACCTCTTGCGCTCGGCGTCCAATGTCGCCTCGAGATGGCCCCTTGTAAGGGCCATATTTTGGAGCTCTTCACGGTTCCGCTCGAGCTCCTCTTCCAGATGGGGTATGCGAGCTGCAGCTGCCTCATATCCTATGCAACGCACAGCTTGCGCTTGGGCCTCTCTCTCACTTCGAAGGGCTCCTCTTCTTGCTCCAAGAAGATAGGCACTACCTCCTGCGACAGCAACGGCTAATAAAACAATCCATGGATCCACGCTCATTGTCTGCACCTTTTTGCCAATGCTTCTTATCAAAAGATAAGCCCTGAGGGGTCTTAACCTCAGCAAAAATCAGTCTTTTTCTCCTCTTAACGTACGCAGCTTCCTAGGGGTGGCAATTATTGCTTGACTTTCGGGGGGAATATCCTACAATTCCTCGTTCAGAAACCTTCTGGAGGGCCTAACACGTGAAAGGACTGACTAAGCGGCAACGCCAAATTGTCGACTATATCCGAGACTACATCGCCGTGCACCACTACTCCCCGAGCTATCGTGAGATAATGAAATACTTTGGTTTCACCTCGCTTGGCTCGGTCTATAAGCATATTGCTGTCCTCAAAAGAAAGGGAGTCCTTTCTTCTGAGAAAGCGAGTGCAAGATCTGTTACACTGACACAAGCTGAGCAAAATGCAACGCCGCCAAATAGCGTTGAGCTTCCCTTTCTTGGCTACATCGCCGAGGGACTTCCAATCGAGACCTTTCCTCAGGCGAGCCGGGTTACTGTTCCTGTATCCCTTGTCTCTGACGCTTCAAGGAGCTACGTTCTTGAGGTAACTGGTGACTCGATGATTGCCGATGGGATCCGCGATGGGGATTGGATTGTAGTC
Source organism: bacterium (assembly GCA_021809305.1). GTDB lineage: Bacteria > Chlamydiota > Chlamydiia > Chlamydiales > JAFEGQ01 > JAKBAF01. The sequence goes on along the minus strand of JAKBAF010000192.1, from coordinate 1,538 downwards.
GAGGGCCGCGAGAACGCCCACCCAGGCGAGACTGTCGTTGGTATTATTGGGACAGAGGCGACAATGAAGCGCTTCTTTCCAAACGGGACAAATATTCGTTTAGAGCCTGCAAATAAGGCTCACCAGCCGATCGAGGTTGCTGCTGACGACTTTAAAATACAAGGCGTCTGTCGCGGTCTTGTTCGACGGTATGACTAAGAGTCGCAAAGACTATTAGACATTTTCTTGCTTGAAAAAGAGAAGCCCCTGCCAGCCACCTGGCAGGGGCTTCTCTTTTTGGTGTATCATTTTATGCCGCCTGGGGGCTTCCTTCCAGTAATGCAGTGGATGATGGCAATGATCCAAGCAGTGAGGAGATAACCCCACGCAAGGACGACGAAGACGACGGGAAAGTAGTAGAGGATGCCGTAGAAGAGGACAATTGAGAGAACCACTGTAGCGAAGATAAGCAGTCCCGACTGGACGCGCAAGAAGAAGGCGTTGATGCCAGGAAACCGCCATCTACTGATCATTAAATAGCCGAGTATCAACATCACGCAGATGGAGATGATCGATCGGGTCGTATCCTCGATTGAAAAGAGCTCTCGGATCTCAGGAGAGATCAGAAAGAGCATAGCCGAAACGGCAGCGCCAGCTGCTGCCGGTATCGGAAGGCCAACAAAGATGTGATACTTGGCAACGCGCTGCCACGTCTCCTCAAGTAGAGGTGCGGGGCTAAGACTCTTCTTTGCGCTATAGCGTGCGAGCCTTAAGACACCGCAAATGGCATAGATCATGGCAGAGGTTGCGGCAATAAGGGCTAGACGATGCTCTTCACCCGGCAGGTTAAGACTCTTGATCATCATCACAGCCGGGGCTACGCCAAAGGTAATAGCGTCGGCAAGCGAGTCGAAGATAATGCCGAACTCGCTCTCTGCGTGCATCAGCCTAGCAATAGCGCCGTCGAGCACATCAGCTGCTGCTGCAAGGAGTAGCAGCAGCGCGGAGGCGCGCAATATCGGATAGCTTGCAGCGCCAGGTTCCAGCATAGCCAGGCGAAAGATGACAAAGAGACCACAGGCAAGGCTTAATGTGGTAAATATGTTAGGGAGAAGGTAGACTCGTTTGATTTTTGTATTCCTCAGAGCGTCTTTGTTTTTGCCATTTTACCTGCTTATCTTATCTGCAGAGAGGCGAGCAAGTTCCTTTTTCGTGGGAAAAGATTAACAGATCCTACCTTTTTGCGTGGCTTCCAATTTTTGACCCTCCTTGTCTTAATAAAAGTTCTTCATTGTTAGGCAGTTAAGAGAGCATTTTTTTGTTAGCCATACCCGATCTCTCATGCTAGACAGATATGGCGCGCGGCGCTATAAATAGCCATCTCAGATGCAGTCAGTGGTCCACCTCTCCTCTCTTGTCATACTGACAATGAAGGATTGCGGTCCTGCTTTGAGACGATCTTCTACCCCCTTTTGGGGCTCTAACTTATGTAAAAATGCACAAGCTTAAACGAGGCGCATCTTCCATGGCAGGCCAACCTCCTCTCTTCTCGATGACAA
>JAKBAF010000191.1 GCA_021809305.1 bacterium | reverse complement strand
TCTTTTTTTTCCTGAAGGGCGGTATTTTGTACGTATTGGAAAGGGACCTCTTCGTTCCTAATCTCAGCAAAGCGCAAGATCCGAGCCGGCTGGCCTGCCTGGAAGTGAAGTTGATACTTATCAATACCTCCACTGACGGGGTTGTGCCGTTCGATGTTGTATACCGCTGTGGAGATGCCTCCCTCGCTGGACCAGAAGAACTCCGCTTGCAGAGGCCTCTCTCCAAATACTTCTTTATATTGCCCATCCACGTTGATGTGGAAGGGGGCCACATAGGTCACAACGATATTATCCCGATAGATCCATCCCTGCGATAGGTCGAGGGTCAAGGTGCAGGGATTTGGACCCTGCAAGAAAACAGTTGCGGAAAAGAGGGGGTATTTCTCGCCAGCTTCCCACTCAATATCGGTAAGCTCGCCCTGATAGTCCGTAACAACGGTCTTAACGAGCTGTCCAAAAAGTTTAGCCCACTTCTCCTTATCTTGAGGAATATCACCCGACCACCTATCGAGATTGCACTTCATCCATGCCAAGATCTCCTTATCAAAAGCGGGATTGGCATCCTCTGGGTTCCGGACATTGGAGAGGTAGCCAAAGTAGCTAGCAAAGAGCTGAGGAACAAGGGGATCGACATCACCGGTCTTTGGATCTATGAGTTCCATGCTACCCCGCCGCTCTCGACGCAAGAGCTCAAGGTAGTGTCGATGGATCGCAGCAGCGTGGTGCAGAAACTTGATAGGAGAGGTGGAATTTCCCGTCCTTCCCTCTTCGAGCTCCTTGTTAAGCGAGGCCAGCGTCTCCTTGACCGTGTCCAGATAGCTCGGAAGATCTTTTCCTTCTACAAGAGGCGCCAAGTGGGGGTAGTTATTGACGTAAGGCCTAAGCTCAGCTTGGACGCGATGGATGAGCGAGGCAACAAAGAGCTCCCCTTCTACATTGCCTGCCATCTTGAGGTGGTTGATGCACCTGCTCAGCGTCATCTCAAGCTGAACTGTAAACTGGGGTTTGCTCGCGCAAAGTGCTGCCAGAGCTCCCGGGCGGAAGAGCTTCTGCTCAATCTCACGCTGTAGCCCCGCCTTCCCGAGAAAGGCCATCTGTTCGGCATCTGCGAGATCGCCTAAAACAATGTGTATCGCGCCAATGTCATCTGTAGCGAAGCTGCGCTCCCAATGCTCCTTGAATGAGAAGAAGCCGACCGGTAGTCCAGCAACTTTGCGGGGCGCTTTATGGCGAACCTGCCGTCTCACCTGCTTTAAAACAGAGGGGTCGAAATAGTCACTCCCCTTAGGATTGATGATAGCCTCTCCATTCCTCATCAAAACAAGTCCAGGACCTGGCGCCGGAGTGACCTGCCCCTGATATTGATCCTGATACTGCCAGGCCACCGAGCCGTGATCGAGGCCAAAGCGACGAGAGGGTCCTGGATCCTCTGTTGTCCCAAACTCCCTCCAGCCACGGCTTCGCAAAGCCCAAGCCTCATTCGGAACTTGGGCATCACCTGCCATTGCATCCCAGCCCCCCTTTACAACCTCTGCCTTAAATACCTTTCCAAAGAGAGGACCCGTGTGATGCGAGTTGGCCCAACTGAAATAGGGGTTGCGCAGAACATGCAATCCAAATGGTTCAATGACCGGAAGCCAAACGCCTGCCCGAGTGATCTGCGTCCCGACCTGAGAGTTGAGAAATTTAGACGCGGCGTCTGCCATCTTTGGGGCTGCAATGAACCTCCATCCCAGCCCACAGCGCCTTGAGTGCTTAAACTCACCTGCGTGGCTCTGCATCATCGTGTTTGCAGCCGTACGACCCGCTTCCTTTGCCGAAATAATTTCACCGCCAAGCAGATCGTTAAAAGCCTTGCCTGCAACTCCGGCGCCAGCCTGCACCCCGTCTGTGGCAAAATTGGTAGTCTCGCCCGGAGTAAGATGGCCCAGGGGATTGATGGCCCCCTTGGTTAACATGAGCGCATCTCGAAGGTTGAGAAGTGTGGGTGGCCAGTAGCTGCGAAGATCGGGATTGATCATAATGGCAACGTACTGAATGTGATTTAACCCCGAGCGGACGGGGCGCATTGCCTTAATGGCCCCCCTCTCCCCTGTAACAAAGTCTGCTGCTACCTGTCGCACGACATCTTGCACATCGTGGTTCGTTGAGCTCGGAAGCGCTCCTAGAGTCGTGCCATGAAGCACACGGCCTCGAGCATGGGCAGCAAGACAACTCTCCTTTAATGTGCTTTTTGCCGAATCGATCTTCCCAAGAAGAGCGGTTAGCCCATCCTCTATCTCCTGTGGCAGCCCCTTCACCCCTCGGAGCTTGCTGCAAAGGCGCCTCAACTTCTCATCGAGACCATCTCCTGTCCGCATGTTGTCATAGTAATGGCGCTGATTTGTCGCACTAGCTATTGCCGAGGCAAAGATCTCAACCTTATGATCATAGGCAGCATCGTCTATCGCGTAACCCATCTCAGTGAGTCTTCCCTTAACATCTATCAAGAGATCCACCTCATCGGAAAAGAGGCTCTCCTCATCGGCGTGGTCTCGCTGCTTCTGTAGGAGATGATCCGTAATGGTTTTAACGAGCGCATCAACTCCAAGCTCTTCCCTCGCTGCCCGAGCAGCCTCTTCGCAGAGGCCATCGAGCTGGCTCAGCGTCCCTCGAGATTGCTCCCTCAACCACGCCTTGGCGGCGCTGCATGCGGCCTTGGGATGGCGACGCGAAGCCCCATCATGCTCTGGCTTCCATCGGCGTGGCCGGACAATGGACCCAAACCGATCAAGATAGCGTCGCCTTTGATGGCTGACCGCCTGTGCTCGCTCGCTCTCCGCCGCACTCTCAATCAACTCTTGGGTCCGCTTTAACTCATCGCTAAATGGGATGGCCCCATTATTTCCAAGCTTTACCCGCTCGCCAATCTTATCCAAGATCGACCGGTCTGATGCGGTGTCGTAGGCGCACTCTCGATCGAGGGCGGGCCTGGTGTTAATCGGTTCGACCAATCGCCCTTCGAGATAGGCACAGGCATTTAAGATCCGCCCATTGCGATAGCTATCTCCCGCGTCAAAATAGGTGTTATTTTCGATGTGATGGAGAATGAAGCTGTAGTCAAAGGGCTCCGAAGAGACGAAGCGGGACTTTGATAAGTGGTGCGAATTAAGCCTGTCCTGAATTGAGAGAAGGAGGACGAGGGAGCCGTACTCATCTGGAAAGAGAGCCATCTCATCCATCTCTTGATCGCTGCTAAGAAAAGAGGAGTAGCGATCAAAGAGGGCGGCAATAAAGTTTTCAGTAATGGAGGCAATCGCCCCCGACCACTCATCAATCTCCTTGCGACTTGAAAGAGAGTCCCAAAAATTAGCGCCCCGCGTAAAGTCGCTCTCTGGTGTTAGAAGCTCTCTTACCTTCCTTCGAAGCGCTGCTGCCGAATTATTTTTGGCAGCCAAATCAAGACAGATCCCTGCTAGGTCCGGATCACTTAGTTTGTCCAGGCACCCACTCGGAGGAGCGAGAGCAAGCTCGCCAAGATAGGCGATAAGCCCATCAAGATCACCTGCCAAAATAAGCTTATCGCAGGCAGCGATCTCCTGGCTGTGCTGCACCGTAAAGATTT
>JAKBAF010000190.1 GCA_021809305.1 bacterium | reverse complement strand
TTCCGATCTGGAGACGACGATGGACCCAGCTGTCAGGACACTTGTCAATGTGACCCTACCCGATGCCATTGCTGCCGACCACATGTTCTCCAAGCTTATGGGCGAGGAGGTGGGACCACGCCGCCGTTTTATCGAACACCACGCTCTATCGGTCCGAAATCTGGATATCTAAAAGGAAGTAAGCCATGTCCGAGGTTCCAGCTCAGTCGATTATCTCACGCAACATCGAAGAGGAGCTCAAAGAGAGCTACCTTCGCTACTCGATGTCGGTAATCATCTCTCGGGCGCTACCCGATGTGCGCGACGGACTCAAGCCCTCCCAGAGGCGCATCCTCTTCGCTATGCGTCAGCTGAACTTAAGCGCCAGTGGCAAGCACCGCAAATGCGCTAAGATCTGCGGGGACACCTCCGGGGACTTCCACCCACACGGAGAGACCGTTGTCTACCCCACACTCGCTCGTATGGCCCAACACTGGGTGATGCGCTATAGGCTAGTCGATGGCCAAGGTAACTTCGGCTCAATTGATGGCGACTCGCCACCTGCTATGCGCTACACCGAGGCGCGGCTTACAACAGCCTCGATCCACCTTATGGAGGATCTTGATAAGGAGACAGTCGACTACATCCCGAACTACGATGAGACGAAGGTTGAGCCCACCGTCTTTCCAGCCAAATTTCCAAACCTCCTCTGTAACGGCTCATCGGGTATTGCCGTTGGCATGGCCACCAATATCCCTCCCCACAACTTGCGAGAGCTTGTCGATGCCACCCTCCTTGTGATCGATGACCCCACAACCACAATTGAGCAGATCTTCACGGTGATGCCAGGTCCCGACTTTCCAACGGGTGGTGTCATCTGCGGCTATCGGGGAATCAAAGAGGCGTATCACACCGGTCGGGGTAAGATTATCCTTCGCGCAAAGGTTAGGACCGAGGCGATGAAGGGGGAAGGTGAGCGGCAGCGCATCGTTATCGATGAGCTCCCCTACAATGTAAACAAGGCAAGGCTTATCGAGCGGATCGCCGAGCTCATCCACGATAAGGCGATTACGGGCATATCCGATCTGCGCGATGAGTCTGACAAAGATGGTATGCGCGTCTCAATTGAGCTTAAGCGAAATGAGATGCCCGATGTCATCATCAACCAGCTCTACCGCTTCACCGATATGCAGGTGACCTTCGGCTGCCAGATGCTCGCCCTTGACAAGGGGCTGCCGCGCCTCATGAATGTCAAGCATATGATCGCAGCGTGGGTTGACCACCGCATCGAGGTGATCCGCCGCCGCACGAGGTTTGAGCTTGCCAAAGCCGAAGCAAGGGCCCACCTCCTTGAGGGTTATCTAAAAGCGCTCGACCACCTCGATGAGGTCGTTCGTATCATCCGAGCCTCGCCCAATCGAGAGGTCGCAAGGTATGAGCTTGTCGCAAGATTCGCCTTTAGCGAGCGTCAAGCGAATGCTGTACTCGATCTGCGCCTCTATCAGCTAACAGGGCTTGAGAGGGAGAAGATCGAGAGCGAGTACGCCGAGCTCCAGATCAAGATAGCCCATCTCAAAGAGATTCTTGCCCACGAATCCCTCGTTCGCGGAATCATCAAAGAGGAGCTCCTTGCGCTTAAGAACTCTCACAAATCTGAGCGCGCAACGCAGATTATCGCCGCTGAAGGGGAGTTCCAGATCGAGGATCTCATTGCAGATGAGCCCGTTATGATCACCCTCTCCACCGACGACTACATCAGGCGCCTCCCCCTCGACACCTTCCGCGAGCAGCGTCGCGGGGGTCAGGGCGTTGCCGGTATGGACATGAAGCGCGAGACAGATGCCTTAAAAGATCTCTTTGTCGCCTCGACCCACGATCAGCTCGTCATCTTTACCAACCTCGGACGCTGCTACTGGCTTAAAGTTTGGAAGATCCCCGAGACAGGGCGCCGCTCAAAGGGCAAGCCGCTTGTTAACCTCCTCGAGGAGATCCTCCCCGACGAGAAGATCGCAACGATCCTCGCCGTAAGAGACTTTCTTCAAGAGGTCTCCATTGTTCTTACAACTCGTCGCGGTGTGGTCAAAAAGACCGAGCTTGCAGCCTATAGTAATATGCGAAAGAAAGGCGTATTTGCCATCAACATCGATGAGGGCGATGAGCTTATCAACGCACGTCTTGTCCACCCCGAGCAGCAGATCATGCTCTTTACCAAGAAGGGGATGGCCGTGCGCTTTGACGCCTCCACCGTCCGCCAAGTCGGACGGGTGGCAAGAGGCGTTCGCGGGGTCACCCTCAAAAGCGAGAGCGATGCGGTCATCGGATCCGAGGTTGTCAACGGCGATGAGACGATCCTTGTCGTCTGCGCCCACGGCTATGGCAAGCGCTCTAACGTTGAGGAGTTCCGCAAGACCAACCGCGGAGGGTCAGGTGTCCGCTCGATCATCACAAGCGAGCGCAATGGCGATGTGGTGGCAGCTCTTAAGGTGAGCGACGAAGATAGCCTTGTGATGATGTCGGCAGCAGGTCAAGGCATCCGCATTCCCGTTCGCGGTATCCGCGTGATGGGAAGGGCCACCCAAGGAGTGCGCCTTGCTAACTTGCGCCCCGACGATCTCATTGTCGCCGTGCAAAAAGTCCCCGCCGAAGAGGACGAAGAGGTGCCAGCCGAGCTTGAAGAGGCCTCCGGGGTACCCGATGAGCTGGAAGAGGCCGAGGAGGTCATTGTTGAGGATGAGTCTCTCGAGCTAGATGAGATCGAAGAGGAAGAGCCCGATGATGGCGACCTCAGCTAATCGATGGTAGGTAGGGGAGTCTTTATCACCTTTGAGGGCGGTGAGGGTGCTGGCAAGACGACCCTCATCCACCGTCTCGCCTCCACCCTCCGTGAGCGTGGCCACGACCTTGTCCTCACTCGCGAGCCCGGCGGCTGCCCCCTCGCCGAAGAAGTGCGTCAGCTCCTCCTTGCCCATCGCTCTGTTTCTGTGAATGCCATCGCCGAGCCTCTTTTCTTTCTTGCAGCCCGTGCCCAAAATATTCAAGAGATTATCGCACCTGCACTCTTTCGCGGTTCCATGGTGCTCTGTGACCGCTTCAATGACTCAACGATTGCTTATCAGGGCTTTGGAAGAGAGCTTGGTGCTACCCGTGTTAAGAATCTCTGCCAACTCGCTTGTCCGAACCCCCGTCCCAATCTTACTTTCCTCCTCGACATTCCCCCGGAGCTTGGCTTACAACGCGCCATCCGCAAAGGAGCCACCGACCGCATCGAAGCGTTCGATCTCGCCTTCCACGAGCGCGTCCGCCAAGGCTATCTCACTCTTCAGCAAGAGGAGCCCCATCGCATCCGAATGATCGATGCAACGCTCTCGCCAGATGAGGTGTATAGAAAAGCGCTTGAGGCAATCGATGGGTGTTTAGAGAGCAGGGGGACATTGCCCCCTGCACCCCCACCAGGGGAGTAGCACTCCCCTGGACCCCGCATTCGTTGTCCGAAATTGTAGAGTTTATTGGGTAGAAGCTGAGCTTAAGAGAAAAGCCGGCTACTTAGCCGGCTTTTGAGAGTCTTTAGGCTTGCCAGCCGCCTGGGGTCTCAAGTTGAAGAGAGGTGCAAATGTTTGTGACCCACTCTTTCTCATGCGCAGGAATCATATCT
>JAKBAF010000189.1 GCA_021809305.1 bacterium | reverse complement strand
GCGCGCAAAAGAGAGGGGAAAGTCGTCTCGGTGTCTGGCAGTAGAAGAGTCAACCCCGGTTTGATTCCCTGCTCAGATTTGATAAAGGCCTCAAAGGTGTTGCAGATTCGACCATCGAGCCGGACACCAATTCCGCTGATACCTACCATGTTGGCCCAATCGCCAAACATCTCAAGTGTCATCTCACAAGCTGTCACAAGAAAGAGGAGTCGCCGCCCTCTCTCTTTTTCAAGAAGCTCAAAGAGGTGCTCCCCCAAGTGGTGGATGGTGGGGATGATAAGCGGCGTCGCCCTGCCAGGGGGTAGGGCACCAATTGCTTTGCCGATGAAGCACTGCTGGCAGACCGGATCGGAGCCATCCCTTGCGCAAAGAGCGGTAAACCTACCAGATGGACACTCAAGGGGCTTTTGGCAGTAGGAGAAGCCAAGGAGAAGGAGGCTCTTTGGATGGGCGAGGGCTCTCTCAAAATCATGGCTACTCTCTAACCCGTAGTAGTAGAGATCTCCTTCGCGCTTAAGGAAGGCTTTTTTGCGCATGAGGGATGCCAAAAGCCGGATTCCATAGGCAAAGGGATGCTTGAGGGCATAGAAGAGGATGCGTCTCCCTCTTTTTTGAAAGATCATCCACTTGATTCCCTTCCATTTAAGCCCCTTAGCTGCCTCTTTGGTGATACCAACCATCTTAGGGAGGTGCTTGAGCCCTTTTAGAGGGCGTATCTCGGCCGCCTCAAGCTTTTGTGCCTGCCAAGCCGCTTCAGCCTCCTCCCAGGGGAGCTCTTCATTCCAGAGTTTTAGTCGGTCAATCATTTCCTGCCTTTAGATTAGGTGGGATGGGTTGATCGAAGGTGTGATTCTACTGCATAATAACAAAGATGAGAGAGGAAATTAATTACGAAATCGATGCCTCCCTTGCACGTGGCTCCCAAGCGAAGGGTGGAAGTATTGCCATTCGCCTCTTAAGGAGAGGCGAGGCGATTAAGCGTCCCTCCCCAGGAGAGGCTCAAAACTCTCTTGATGAGCGCGCTATAAAAGAATTAATTTCAGCCCATACCGCCTATATGAAAGAGGTGAAGGGAGGGGAGATGGAGCCCTCTCTCTATCGCGCTCTTCCCCATGCCGCAATTGATCTGCTCAAAACACTCTCTGCCACCGGGCGCTTACTTTTCGAGGGCAAGCCACTCATTGCTAATTTTTTTCAGCCTCTTCCTCTCCACTGCACCGCTCGGCGTATGGGCGATGCTCTCGAGGTGGCCTCCCGCGTGGAACTTCGCAGTAGATCGCTCGCCTTAAGTGAGTGCGGCACTATTGGCAGGGGGCCTCCACACTGGCTGATAGTAGGTGGCCTCTTAAGACTCTTCCACGAGGAGCTCGAGTGGAAGTTGATTGCACCCCTTTTAATGGGCCCCCAAAAAGTCGTTGGGGAAGCCGCTCTCCGCCTCCTCGATCTAATCGAAGAGGCGCCAAAAGAGGCGCTCATTGTGGAGTGGCAGAGTGGTGAGAGCTCACTTTCCCTTGCGACGCCGAGCCAGGAGCCGCTTCCCATATTGCGTCTTGTTGATCCGCGTGGCGCTTTTGCTAACCTCTTTTTGGACTACGGAGGCGGTAGAGAACTTTTATTCCAAGAGGTGCGCTCTAAGGTCGGCGAGATCACTCGGTGCCATGAGGTAGAGAAGGGGTGGGAGAGGGATCTGCTCGAGACCGGTTTTCTTCCAAAGGTCACTTCAACTGCCCACTACTACTGCCCACTTGATCAGGTGGCGAGGTCCTTGACCTTTCTTCTTGAAATTGGCTGGAAGATCATCGATGCAGGAGGAAGGAGGGTGGTGCGCCACTCTAAGGAGTCGATTGAGGTGCAAGAGGCGGGGGAGACGCTCCTTGTTCGTGGCAGTCTCTCCTACGAGGAGCACGAGGCGAGGCTGGAGGAGGTTGTTGGAGCCTTTATACGCCGCGAGCGCTTCCTCCAGCTAAGTGACAGTCTTGTTGCTCTTCTTCCGCCTCGCGAGAGCTCGCCACTCTTTGAGGAGCTCGAAGAGGGGGAGGTCGTTCCAGGCGGGGTCAAGCTCTCAAGAGGACGCTTCGCCCTCCTCCCGGACTCAATTGATCTCGGAGGGCCTCTGCAGCGCACTAGACCCTCAGCAGGTCTTGTAGTTGCAGATGCGCCGCCAAGCTCTCTTTTTTGCGGAACTCTGCGACCCTATCAGCAGGAGGGTGTTAACTGGCTTAACTCGCTCTATGAGGCAAGGCTACACGGTCTTTTGGCAGATGATATGGGCCTTGGAAAGACAGTTCAGCTCTTAGCCTTTCTCTCGCGGCTTCCAAGGGAGGGGCTCCATCTGCTAGTCGTTCCCACCTCATTGATCTTCAACTGGCGCAAAGAGATAGAGCATTTTCTTCCCTCAACTCCTGTCACCATCCACCATGGCGAAGGGCGCGTCAACACATCGCAAGCTCTCGCTACACTCTCCGGGATAGTGCTGACCTCCTATGGTACCCTGCGGCGCGATCTCCCCCTCCTCTCCTCTCACCCTTTCCACTGTATTGCACTCGATGAGGCGCAGGAGATCAAGAATGCCGATTCACAAATTGCTGGGGCGGCTTACGCCCTTCAAGGCAGGTTTCGCTGCTCGATGACAGGTACGCCCATTGAGAACCGCTGGGAGGAGCTCTGGTCCCACTTTCGCTTTCTCCTCCCTGGCCATCTTGAGGGGCGAGAGGAGTTCTCGCGCAATATGGAGGCAGCCAAGGTGGACAGCCGCTACCTTGAGAGGTTAAAGCGCCGCGTTCGCCCCTTCTTTTTGCGCCGCTGCAAGGAGGAGGTGGCAACTGATCTGCCTCCAAAGAGTGAGCAGGTGGTTTGGGTGGAGATGGAAGATGCGGAGCGCGCTGCTTATGAGGCTCTCCTCGGAAGATCGAGGGGGCGCTTAAGGGAGCTATCCAGCAGTGGAGGCAAGCGGCGCATGGAGGTGCTCGAGATGATCCTCCGCCTGCGACAAGCCTGTTGCCATCCTCTGCTTGTGGCTAAGTTTTTAAGCGATGAGCAGATCTTAGAAAGCGCTAAGTACGAGCTTCTTATGGAAGACCTGTCTCAACTTGTCGCAAGTGGGCGCAAAGCCCTTGTCTACTCTCAGTTCACCGCAATGCTCGCTTTGATTAAGAGGGGGTGCGAAGAGAGGGGACTTCCCTTTGTCACACTTGATGGTTCCACGCGCAATCGAGAGGAGGTCGTTGCGACCTTCCAAAACGATGCAAGCGTACCCCTCTTTCTGATCAGTTTAAGCGCAGGGGGTGTGGGGCTCAATCTTACCGCAGCTGATGCCGTTATCCTCTATGATCCATGGTGGAACGTGGCGGTTGAGAATCAAGCCATCGATCGAGCCCACCGCATCGGCCAAACAAAGCCTGTGATCGCTCGCCGCTACATCGTTCACGATTCAATTGAAGAGAAGATGATGAGCCTAAAAGCTGCCAAGCGAGCGCTTAGCGATGAGCTCTTCGACATCGATTCGGTGCCCACCTCCTTTACCCTAGAGGAGCTCGAGAGCCTCTTCGAGTAGCTGCCCATCATAGAGCTAGTTCGAACCGAGCTTCGGAGAGAGACTACATCTGTCAAAGATAAATTATGGTATATCCATACTCAGAAAAA
>JAKBAF010000188.1 GCA_021809305.1 bacterium | reverse complement strand
CCTTTGCCGATCCCTTCCTCAATTTGCAAGAACGTCTAGAGGAATTTCTGCAGGTGAATCTAATCTTGTTTCGTTCACCCCCAAAGAGCTTCTTGAACTCTATCCCTCGCTAAAGGCATACAATATTTACTACCTCTCCACGAGGTTCCTAGAGACCATTTCTTCTCTTTTATTAGATCCTTCGCTTACCCTGATTCATTTTAGGGGCGATAGGATCGGCGTAGAGGGAGCGGTGGCCATCGCATGTGCCCTTGCCTCTAACTCTTCACTCACCCAAATCATCCTTCCAGGCAATAAAATCGGCGATGAGGGAGCGGCAGCCATCGCACAAGCCGTCATCTCCCTCTCCTCGCTCACAAAAGTGGACCTTAGGGGCAACAGCATTGGCAAGGAGGGAGCGGCAGCCATCGCACAAGCCGTTGTCTCTCACTCTTCTCTCACAAAAGTGGACCTTAGTGGCAATAGCATTGGCAAAGAGGGAGCGGTGGCCATCGCACACGCCCTTGGCCCAAACTCCTCGCTCACCGAGATCCGTCTTGGGTGCAACGAAATCAGCGCTGAGGGAGCAGCAACCATTGCACATGCCCTTGCCACCAACTCCTCTCTTTACTTGATGGACCTTGATGACAATAACATTGGTGATGAGGGAGCAACCGCCATTGCAAAGGCCCTCACCTCCAACTCCACTCTCACAGAGATTGATCTGAGGGATAATGGGATCGGTAATGAGGGGGCGGTGGCCATCGCGCAAGCCCTCACCTCCAACTCCTCTCTCTCTCGGATCGAGATTTCGAGCAATCCCATAGGCGCTGAGGGGTTGGCAGCCATCGCACATGCTCTCACCTCCAACTTCACTCTCACAGAGATTTTAGGGCCAAACGGGCTAGACGCTGAGGGAGCAAAATGTCTTGCGGAAGTCAAAGCAAGGTTGCGCCGCAATGGAGACCAAATGCACATCATCAAGGAGTTCTGAAACAGGAGAGTTTATCCGTTCGTCGGCCCTATTACTTGTTTTTCATAGGCTTACCGTCCTTTCCAGTGATGAAAATTGCCCATTTTTTTGATCCGTATTGTCTGACCAAAAAGAGGGCAGCTACGAAAAAGTCGCGACTTTTTCGTAGCATTATGCTAAAAAGTCAAGAAAAGGGCCGATATGAAACGCCTCTATTACGCAGCGATTATGGACCACATCTGGGAGAATCGGCAGATGCTGTTTCTCATGGGACCAAGGCAGGTCGGCAAGACAACTACATGCCGATCTCTGCGCGATGGGGCCAACCCCTTCTTCTACTTTACGTGGGATGATTCGGCGGATCGCGAGCAAATTCTAACGGGCCCAAGAGCAATTGCGATGGGGATGGGGCTTGCAGGTCTTCTCGAATTTAAACCGATCGTTGTCTTTGACGAGATCCACAAGTATTCGGGGTGGAAGGACTTTCTAAAAGGCTTCTACGACCTCTATTCGGACCTGGCGCACATACTTGTTACAGGCAGCGCGAGGCTCGATGTCTATAAGAAGGGGGGCGATAGCTTGATGGGGCGCTACTTCCTTTACCGGTTTCATCCACTGTCCGTAGCGGAGATTGCGAATCCCACCTTCCCGAGCGGAGAGGTGAGATCTGAGCCGATTGCCATCTCTGATGCGGCATTTGATGCCCTGTGGCGCTACGGTGGATACCCCGATCCTTTTCTCAAGGCAAATGAGCGTTTCTTTAACCGGTGGAGCCAACTGCGTCTTCAACTGCTCTTTCAGGAAGATATTCGGGATCTGACAAGGATCCAAGAGTTAAAGCAGCTTGAGGTATTGGCTGCCCTATTGAGGTTGCAGGTCGGAGCGCAAACGAGTTACGAGTCATTAGCAAAAAAAGTGCGGGTAACGGGACACACGATCCGCAATTGGATTGAAACCCTCCACTCTCTCTACTACTGCTTTGAGCTGCGCCCATGGTCCACCAATATTGCTAGAGCCTTGATTAAGGAGCCAAAATACTATCTATGGGACTGGGCGCAAGTTGCAGACCCAGGAGCGCGAGCCGAAAATTTTGTGGCCTCCCATTTGTTGAAAGCAGTGCATTTCTGGACAGATGCCGGATTTGGTCAATACGGTTTACATTACATTCGAGATAAGGACCAGCGAAAAGTTGATTTTGTTGTCACCCGAAACAATGAACCGTGGTTTCTTGTTGAAGTTAAACTCTCTGATCACAAAGAACTTTCTCCCGCATTGAGTTACTTCCAAAAGCAAACGGGGGCAGCGCACGCCTTTCAGGTGGTAATTGATCTTCCTTGGGTGGACCGCAACTGCTTTGCAGTAACTCAGCCGGTGATTGTCCCCGCACGAACCCTTCTTTCACAATTAATCTAAAACTAACTGTTTTTACTGTACAAACGCTACGGCCAAACACAACATACTGGGTGTCCAGAGGGCCCAAGGGCCCTTTGGTGGGGGTCTGGGGGCAACGCTCCCAGGGCCTTTGCTGCATTTCGCCTTTCTAATACGCGCGTGCGAAGAGGACGCGGCGGGGGGATGGGGAGCCGCAGTGGATGCAGTTTCCGACCTCATCTTTTGAGGAGAAGGGGATGTTGCGGATGGTGGCTTTGGTTTCGGTGCTGATGGCGGCTTCGCAGGAGGCCTTTTCGCACCAGTGGGCGAGGATAAAGCCGCCCAACTCGAGCTGGGAGGCGAAGGCCTCTTTATCGTCGATGATGTGGGTATTTTCGTGGAGGCGTTTTAGGGCGCGCTCGTAGAGGTGGCGTTGGATGGTATCGAGAAGGGCGGGCAGGGCGGTTTTGAGGGAGGTGAGCGGGAGTGAGGTCTTTTCGCCGGTGTCGCGGCGTACGACGACGGCCGTTCCGGCTTTGAGGTCGCGGGGCCCCATTTCGATACGGATGGGGATGCCTTTGAGCTCCCACTCGTTGAATTTGAAGCCTGGGGTGAGCTCTTCGCGGTCATCGAGGTGGACCTGGAGGGGGGCGACATCGTTGATGATGGCCTCGGCAGCGGCGCGGATGGCGATCTTATCCTCATCGCTTTTCCAGATGGGGACGATGACGATGGGACGTTTGGCAAGGCGTGGGGGGATGACGAGCCCTTGATCGTCGGAGTGGACCATGATGAGGGCGCCTATGAGACGGGTGGAGGCTCCCCAGCTTGTGGCGTGGACCCACTTGAGCTCGCCATCGCGATCTTGGAACTTGACATCGAAGGCCTTTGAGAAGTTCTCCCCAAGATAGTGGGAGGTTCCCATTTGGAGGGCTTTGCCGTCATGCATTAGCCCTTCAATTGAATAGGTATCGATGGCACCTGCGAACTTCTCTGCCCCGGATTTGGTGCCGGTGATAACAGGTATGCTCAAGACCTCTTCGGCAAAGCTGCGGTAGACCTCAAGCATGCGCATCGCCTCCTCGCGCGCCTCTTTTTCTGTGGCGTGCGCCGTGTGGCCCTCTTGCCAGAGGAACTCTGTGGTTCTTAGGAAGAGGCGTGTGCGTCGCTCCCAGCGGACGACGTTAGCCCACTGGTTGTAGAGGAGGGGGAGGTCGCGATAGGAGGAGATCCACTTCTTGTACATATGCCAGATCATGGTCTCTGAGGTGGGACGGACGACAAGTGGCTCTTCTAGCTTTTCACCCCCACCATGGGTGACGACGGCAAGCTC
>JAKBAF010000187.1 GCA_021809305.1 bacterium | reverse complement strand
TCGAAACGTCTGGACGCCTAGGCTAAGAACATCCAGCCCCCCATCAGACCAAAAATCGAAGAGGCACCACAGCTAGAACCGATGTGGCAGTGCCAGCTTGAGACCTCAATTCCTTCCGGTAGATAAAAAAACCATAGTGCAAAATTCACTTTTATCGCATCTTAACGACAAGTGGATGACACCAAGGAGCAAATAATGGAATTGAGAAGAGCGGATCGGGGCGGGTCGACCCCTCGCAGTCAAATAGTCACCTCAACTAGTTACATCAGTAGCGCTCCGGACAACAATTCTTACTGGATTGCGGTTGCTCGAACCTGTCGTCGTGTAGGCGTGCGCTGCATTGAGTTCTCCTGCCAGCGTAATACGGCGGTACCAAACCCGACGACAAGCTCTTTGCGGGACGCAATCAATGCAAATTCATTTGACTCGGTTCTATTTAAATACGACCACTGCCCTTCAACACATCACTTGGGACACTGCGCTAATCAGACATTAGATGAGAATTTAGCCGAATGCTCTTGTCCTGAGCTAGATCGCCTCCTCTATCCCGAAATTCGAGAAACGTATGACAGTGCTGTTGTCGACCAAGCTATAGAACAGATCTCACAGACACGTTATTTATCAATGGCAGCTTTTGCTCCTGGCCGGCTCTTTGGAGAAGCGGTGATCATGACGAAGCTATTCGACCCTCTTCGAGCAGCTAGAATCACCCAAGCTAGAATTGATCTCTCGATTATCGATACAGGCTATCAAGAAAATATAGCGAGCTTTTGCCGTGCCTATCACTGCTCCCCGCAGGAGGCGAGGTGCTGCCCCAAACCCAATGGCACCCGGTGGGATTGTTTGGACGTTTTAACCGAGGAGAGCTCTGATGAGAACTCTCCTCTCCATGGGCGGGCAATATGGGAGTTTGTCAAACAAATGACTTTTTCTGTGCCGTCTGGAATCTCTCTTTCTGTACGTGTTTTTGGAAGCGACAGTGACTACAAGACGTTTTGCAGAACGAATTCAGATTACAAGAATGACCTTCTTTTTGGAGCGGATATGTCAGATAGTAATGGCGTCATTTGGGGGCTCTTTCAGGGGTTACGAGGAAATACGCAAAATATTGGCGCACACGCGGTAGCTCTGCAAAAGACCACCAATGGTCGCTATCTCTGGGAAGATGGAATACAGATTCACACCTGGGCTTATCCGCCCGCCACTGCAACACCTCTCAATACCTACCAACCACGCTTCCCCTCGACAGGTTTTTCTCAGGGCTATGGTCCTGGCTCAGCTCCAGGGGGAGGCTATGCGCGCACCCCTACTCAATACGCCCCTTATCAGCCCCCTACATCAACTTGGAATCCTGTAAATCGCCCTTCACCCCAGGTTTCCCCACCCTACAACAGCAGATATGTTGACAACAGCTCAAGAGCCTCTCAAGGCTATCGATATCCACCTCCTAGTTCTACCACGCCCCAACGGTCGCAAAGCGATTGGCAGTCCTACTCAAATAGAGATCGCGGCGGGTATAGCGCGTCGTATTCAAGGGCATACGACCCTTCCCAACTACCCCAGCAAGAATTTCCTCAAAGTAGGCGACATAATTGGTAGGCGTTATTTTTGTGTGAATGGCGCGCACAGGCGTGACCTTAAGCCAAAACGGCAAAAGGGGCGGTAGCGATGAGAGTACTGGCAGGCCCTTGTGCAACGCATGGCCGGCAGGCCTGCAGTTTCACTGAGGGGGTTACGTGGTAGTAAATAATCAAGCTGCTGCCGCAGATGCGCGTTAAGCTAGGGTCTCCGGCACCCCCGACGTGGGGTGCCGGAAGGATGTCGATATTAAAATTATGAAAACAGCCAAAAGTTCACCTCAATTAGAAGCGGTGTTTATGAGCGTGAATTTCTTTAAGGTGACGGCATTGTGGGTAGCCCCGCGTGTAGCGGATGCGCCGATAGGCCTACGGAATGTGGGGGGTAAAAAAGCCGGAGATGATCTCGGAGCATGAAGCGATGTCCTTAAGGCTGCTACGTTCCCGTCCTGACCTGGTTCGGACTGCCCCATTCTCTGAGGTCCCCGGCTAAAGATGTGTGAATCCGCAAGTGTAGGTTAGGGCGCGTCCCCTTAGCAAGCGTTTTCGATAGAGCGGCTACTATCCATTGTCTGCTCAAGCGTGCGAAAGAGCCGCTCTTTGCGCGTAAGGACCTTTCTCAAAGCCTCTTCCGCATCAATCCCATTCTCGTTAGCCTTCTCAACAAGGCTCCAGAGCTGCTCACCAAGCCTCTCCTCAGAGGTGAGGCTTGCGGTCTCAAAACTTATTTCAGAGCGTCTAATCTTGCGTGCGATCTCCTGAGATCTGGCTAAAGCTGGAAGGGTGACCGGAATGCCGTCGAGTAGGGACTTGCGTCGCTCCATTCCTCGCTCGCCTCGCTTGATCTCATCCCACTGCGCCTTAAGCTCCTCATCGCTACTCGCCTGGCTTGTCCCAAAGACATGTGGGTGGCGGCGGATTAGCTTTTCGCGGACCCCGCTCAGCGTGCCGCGTAGAGTGCAGCGCCCCTCTTTTTCAGCAAGCTTTGACATAAAGAGCCAGCAAGAGGCGACATCCCCTAACTCCTCGCAGATGTGGTCGTTATCATTTTCACAGATCGCCTCTAAGAGCTCGTAGACCTCCTCAAGAAGATCACCTCGAACCGAGTCGAGCGTCTGTTTGCGATCCCAAGGGCAACCGCCTGGGCCTAAAAGCGTGTCCTGTGTTTCGCTGAGGGCGTCAAACTCATCCATCTCGATCTCCTGGTTGCACAAGTCACTGCTTAATTTTGCATGTTTTCTCAATTCCATTTCAAACGAAATCGATAGACAAGGAAAACTTTTCTGCAAGTCACGCAGGTAGAACTTGAGAAAAATATCCATTTCTTGTAATGTCTTTGCATGTCTTTAATTAGGAGAAAGTAAGATGGCAGTAGTTACAAATTGCGCTTCTCACAAGTCGGTCCCATTCGGCGAGAGCTTGGTTATGAATAAGGCCTACTCACTGGGTGTAAATGTCTTTTTCACAACACTCTTTGCGATGGCCATGCGCTCAGCTCGCCCCTATCTATACACCCCAGCTCTTGCTGTTGGCGCCACCTGGATTACCTCTTTTGCCGCCGTCACAATCAAAACAAAAACGCCGGTCATCAAAGAGGTTTCTGCCAAAATAGGCCATGATGAATATAAGAATACAAAGGTAGTCAGCGATTCCAAAGAAGATATGATCATTATCTCGACCTGGTCGCCCCTTAGCGGTGCCGCGAGCAGCCTGACCTTCTTCTTCGATGCCATCGCTGTCTACACCCTAATGTATGGCTTCTCACGCATACGATCGCGCTATATCCCAACGGTTGGTGCCATCGGTTTTGTCTCAATCTACTTGACCGCTCGAACTGTCCTTGATGTTCTAGACCCTCTCGTCTATCACCGCCCCGATCCCGCTGTCCATCCAGCGCAAATCTTCGGTGGCCGCTTCGCCCCGCCACCCGCAGATGGCCCTTTAGTTCCACCGGCTGTAGCACGCGGTACAGAAGAAAACTAGTCAACACCCCTCCTACCCCTTAAACGGAGGTCGCCGATGGGACGCAATGCCCTCTTCTTTGCTGCAACAGCGCAGCACGTTGGCAAGACAACGACCTGTCT
>JAKBAF010000186.1 GCA_021809305.1 bacterium | reverse complement strand
AAAACCCACAATCGACACCACCCACAACGGACTCACCTACCCTCCCTATGAGCCCACCAAGCGCCACATCGAGACCCCCCAGCTTACCGAGTATACAGCCTCCATTATCACAAACGATAAACGCCTTGCCGACTATTTTGAAGGCGCCCTAGCTACAGCCCCCCTCCCCCGTCAAATCGCCAACTGGATCACGGTTGAGTTCTTTGGCCGCCTTAAAGAGTCAGGTCGCCCCATCTACGCTACCGGGATCCCGTGCGAGCATCTCGGAAAGCTTGTCAAGCTCATCAATGAGGGCACCATCACAGGCAAAATTGCCAAAGCGATTGCCGATGAGATGTGCGCTAAACCTGGGGTCGACCCCGAAGAGATCATCCGCCAAAATCCCGACTTCTCTCCGGCTAAGCAAGATGAGATCGAGCGGATCGTAAATGAGGTCCTTGCAAGAGAGCCCCAATCAGTTGAAGACTACCGTGCTGGCAGAGCCAAAGCCCTCGACTTCCTTGTTGGCCAGGTTATGAAGGCCAGCCGTGGAAAAGCCCCACCACAGCTTGTAAACGAGCTCTTGCTAAAGCACCTTAACGCCTCCTAAGGGCAGCACAGGCGTGCTGCAAATAAAAGCGACACAGGAGTGTCGCACTCCACATCGGAGTTTACTGCGACATATTCGTGCCGTAAGCTCAAATTTGGAGTGCGGTACTCCCGTACCGCTTTAGTTCTGGCCACGCCTGTGGCCATCAAACTGACGAAATTATGAAAATGGCCGGCAGGACAATTGAGAAGTCTGACTATGAAGCCCTTTGCGAGGAGATCTGGGAGCACAACCGGCTCTACTATCTCGAAAATCAGCCTGTCATCTCGGATTACAAGTATGACGAGCTCCTCCAGCAGCTCCAAGAGATAGAACAAGAGCATCCAGAATGGATCACCCCCTCCTCGCCCACCCAGCGCGTGGGGGAGATGGTCAGTGGCGCCTTCCCTCAGGTGAACCACAAGGTCCCCATGCTCTCTCTTGCCAATACCTATGAGAAAAAAGAAGTTTCGCTGTTCATCGAGCGAGTTTATAAACTCCTGAAAACGAAGGACATCAGCTTTACCGCTGAGCTTAAGATGGATGGTACTGCAGTCTCCATTACCTATGAAAAGGGGAGACTCACACGCGGCGCCACAAGAGGCAATGGCCGCAAAGGCGATGAGATCACATCCAATATCCGCACCATTCGCAACCTCCCCCTTCAACTCTCAGGCTCGCTTGTTCCGGATCATCTCGAGGTTCGAGGTGAGGTCTATCTGCCTCGCAAGGCCTTCCTTGACCTTAACACGGAGCGAGAAGCAACAGGTGAGCCCCTTTGGGCCAATCCGCGCAACGCAGCAGCTGGTTCTCTAAAACTCCTTAACCCGCGCGAAGCGGGGCGCCGCCCCCTACACATCGCCTTCTATGGCATCGCCGAGGACTCAAGCGGCACTATTGCGACCCAGATGGCAGGATTTGAGCTACTAGAGGCGCTCGGCCTCCCACGCATTCAAGAGGCTCTCCTCTGCCACACATTCGATGAGATATGGGCCTTTATCGAGCGAGTGGCTGCCTTGCGCCGCGGCCTTCCTTTCGAAATTGATGGTGTTGTCATCAAAGTCAACGATTTGGCTCTCCAAAAAAAACTTGGGGTAACCGGCAAGTCTCCCCGCTGGGCCACCGCCTACAAGTTTGCCCCCGAGCAGGCCGTCACCCGGCTAAATGAGATCACCGTTCAGGTCGGCCGCACAGGCGTTGTCACACCCGTTGCCGAGCTTCAGCCCATCCTTCTTGCCGGCAGCACCATCGCAAGGGCCACCCTCCACAACGAAGATGAGATCAAGCGTCGCGACATTCGCGTCGGGGATCTTGTTACCATTGAAAAGGGCGGCGATGTCATCCCCAAGGTCGTTGGGCCCCTCCTCGAGGAACGCCCGCCCAATACCCACCCCTGGCAGATGCCGGGGCTCTGTCCTAGCTGTCACACCTCCCTCATTCGAGAAGAGGGCTTTGCTGCCACGCTCTGCCCCAACCACGCCAGCTGTCCTGAGCAGAACTTTCGCAAGATCCTCTACTTTGCAAGCCGCGTCGCCATGGACATCGAGCATCTTGGCGAAAAGGTCACAGAGCAGCTTATGGCCAAAGGTTTTATCTCTCGCCTATCAGATATCTACACCCTCACCGAAGAGCAGCTCCTCCAGCTCCCCAACTTCAAGCAGAAAGCGGCCCAAAACCTTCTTGCAGGTATCGAGCGCTCCAAGCAGGCGCCCCTTCCACAATTTCTTATGGCCCTCGGCATCCCGCATGTCGGTGCCGCTACAGCTGAGCTTATCGCAAGAAAGGTCGGCTCAATTGATAACCTCTTCGATCTTTCCCCTCACGACCTCCTCTCTATCGGCGGTATCGGCGAGATCGTTGCCAACTCCATCCTCACCTATCTCGATAACCCCGCAAACCGCGATGAGATCAACGTCCTCCGCTCCCACGGCGTTCATCCCACGCCCGTTATCCTCCCCGAAGCGGAGGGTCACCCCTTTAACGGCAAGACCTTTGTCCTCACAGGTACACTCGAGCGGCACACCCGCGACGCCGCTGCCGCCCTCATCAAAGAGCGTGGAGGCAAGGTCACAGGCTCTGTCAGCCACAAGACCTCCTATCTCCTCGCAGGTGAGGCCCCAGGCTCAAAACTCGCTAAAGCTGAAGAGCTCAAAGTGCCCATTCTGACAGAAGCCGAATTCGAGGCCATGCTTTAGCCGGGGCCTCCTCGGCCCCGGACCCCAGGCAGGGTGGTGTCCACCCTGCACCCCCAAATGTTTGTCGTTAGCTGTAGCGTTTGTGTGGTAGAAATTAAAAAGGCCAATCGCTAGAAGCGATCGGCCTTAGTCATTGGAGAATTACAATACAAGATTGTCTATTAAGCGCCTTTAAACGGCTCCTGTAAGCTCTGCTGTCGAGAGGAGAGTATTGCGGGCAAGAGCCTCAAAGGCTTGCCTTTCGGCTCTTGCAAGGCCTTCCTCGTTCACGGCAAATAGGCTATGTGTTGAGGCACTTCCAGATGGATACTTCTTCTGTAACGCTGCTTGGCTTAAATTGGGCAAATCTAATTGCTGCACGAAGCTGCGGCCAACCCTTGCTTGCCTTAGGCCATCCCATGTGAATTCTCCGCAGTTGATCGAATCTTGAGCTATCCTTGCGGCCCTGATGGGATCTTCTCTGCCTTCAATGGCGAAGAGGCTACGCGCTATAGGCTCCTTACGGTAGTTGGGGTCGAGGAGCTTCGCATCGCGGGCCTCTCTTGCGGCCCTGATGGGGTCTCCCTCAACGGCGAATAGACTAGTTGGCGTGGGGGGGGCAGCCACGACATTGAGGTCTTCTTGATCTATTGTGCATTTTAGCTCTGGTTTTTGAGCACTATTGTTAGAAAAATAATCTGTTAGATTGTCAAAGGATTTACTAAGTGTTTCTGAAATTCTGGCCAGGAAGCTAGTAACTTCTAAGGCCTTGGCTTGAATCATAGGATAACCCGCCATTAAAGAATTCGGGTTAGTTGCAAGTATCGACTTTGCCATACATTCTCCAGTTTTACTCGTTTATAAACTTATTATAAAGTTAGTTTATATTTTAGTTCAAGAAAAACTAAAGAATTACAAAGTAAAAACAGGAGTTT
>JAKBAF010000185.1 GCA_021809305.1 bacterium | reverse complement strand
ACTGGCAGGTGAAGCGCAGGAAGGTCAGAGCGCTCCGATTCCAGCCGGGAGAGAGAGACATTGCCCAAAAATGCGAGTGTGAGGTGGCGACCTTCAGGAGGTGTGATCCTTCCACCTGGAAGGTGATCTGGCCAAGGAGAGAGGACCTCCAAGCCAAAAAAGAGCCGTCTTGTATCTTCTCTCTCCATTACACAATTGTGATATCGAGGTGGTGAAAAGCGCAAGGAATTATTGAGACCTCTTGATTCCTTATCGTCCCTTGAGATACACAACACATCTTACACCTTATTCTAAGGGCGGCAAGATGATTGGACGTATCTTTTGGACCGGATTAAAGACCCTCCTGCCAATTATCGTGACAATTGCCATTATCGTCTGGCTCTTGGACCTTGTGGAGCGAATGTTTGGAGCGCTTATTCGGCTCTTCACAGGCCAGGCCCACTACATCCCAGGAATGGGCCTTCTTCTCTGTGTGGTTTTGATCTTCGTTGTTGGCGCTCTAATGAAGCTCTATTTTGGGCAGAAGCTGCGCGACTGGGGAGAGAGGTGGGTAAGACGGATCCCCTTTGTAAAAAGCCTCTACACCTCAATGGGAGACCTTGTTAGCTTCTTTGACAAGGGTCAGACCAAAGGAAATCGGGTTGTGATGGTAAAAATTGGCCCGACTCGAATCTTAGGACTTGTAACCCGAGAGGTCTTCGACGACCTTCCGGCAGGTATTGGCAGTACAGATGAGGCCTTGGTCTTCTTGCCGATGGCCTACAACCTTGGCGGCTACTCTCTTATGATATCGAAGAGCGCCCTGACGCCGCTCGATATGCCGGTTGAGCAGGCGATGCGCTTTGCCCTCACAAGCGGTATGACCGGTCGAAATAGGTCTTAATCCGCGCAAGTGAAGCGCTCGAGGCAGCGCTCTAGAAAATTTGGCTTGTTAATGAGCTCACAAAGCTCGGCTTGAATGCAATCATTGCCATCTGGAGACCGGTGACCGAGCGCAGAGGGGCCCCGGGTCTATTTGAACCTAAACGCTCCCAGAGCCACGCATCTTCCTCTTCTAGACTTTCAAATCCCTCGGATGGAGCCGGCTTTAGGAATGGAGCACTACCACTATCCAAAAGGAAAGATTCAATCTCTTCTCGCCTTTGGTAGAGAAGCGGGCTGTTTAGGCCATAACCGTAAATGATACCCTCTAATCCCCTGCGGCCTTTGAGCACATCATTAAGCAGACTCTTTCCCTCCACCACCTCAGATAGCATTTTTTCTGGGGTCGTCTCCTCTCCAAGGATTGACCGAAAGAGTGGAAGATGAGCACTTACAACATCGATAAAGGCCCGGATGTTGATTAAATAGAGCGCCCGGATATTACACTCCGGATACTGTTCATTTTCAACGAATAAGAAATGATCGCTATTAAACAGATGAGAGTACGCCTGCCAAACATTCCAACCACACTCTACTGGGTATCCAGGCGCGAAAGACCCTTGTGCAAGACCACAGGTACAATACGCCTCATAAGCAATAGGTTTATCCGCAAAGAGCGTGTAACCAAAGTGATTTGAGGCAACAAGATAGCGAAACCAGTCCGTTAGTTGACGTCTATCGTTCTCAGGAATTTGTTGGCAGTCAAATGCAGGTTCAACATTTTCTGCAGCAACCACCCCATAGCTAAGACAGGCTAATATAAAAAAAAGATTCCTAAGAAGGGCCATTTTCATAATTTCGTCAGTTTGATGGCCACAGGCGTGGCCAGAACTAAAGCGGTACGGGAGTACCGCACTCCAAATTTGAGCTTACAACACGAATATGTCTTGTAAACTCCGATATGGAGTGCAGCACTCCTGTGCCCGCCATTCACATAGACCAGAATAACTCCTGCATTCTCCTACGTATCGGCTCTAAAAGAGGCCTGGCGGTCGACAGCAAAGGCTGCAAATATTCGCATGATCAGGGAATCAATTGCATCGGGCCTGTAGATCTCAACCACCCAATGGTCGGGAGCATCTGGAATAAACTGCCTCATATAGCTCGCAATCCGTAACTCTCCATTCTCTGGATCAACAATTGTGAAACCCGTCTTCTCCTTGTCAAGGTAGGCGATGCCGACTCGCTTAGATGATGCGTCGTAGATGCTAAATTTTGCCGCAGCTGTTGTGCCCATCTGGCCATCGATAAGGCCGATCCAGCGACCTTTGGCATCGTAGATGTCGATCTCTGTGGCCCAGTTATAGAAAACGCCAAGACAGAGGAGCCTGCAGGCGCCATAACCCTGATACTCCCCTGAGGAGTCGTAGAGGCTGTAGCAGGTTCTCACCGTAAACAAGCTCTTCTTAATTGTTGCATGATTGTGATGAGCGTCGATCTCAAACTCTGTGGAGTAGCCGTAATCTTTTCGCGCAATTTTGAAGTGGTCATGAGTGGCGGCGTGAAGATCTCCAGCTAGCAAGAGCCACAAGAGGGCGCTAATTGAGGAAATGAGCTGCTTGAACATGTTGGGTTGGCCTCCTTAAAGAAGTTTAAGTACAGGATCGCCCGATCATAGGATTTTTACAGGGTTAATGGCCAAGTAAAAGATTGCTTTGATTGGGCTCATCTTTTAGACATTGAGTTTAACCAGGTCCGGATGAACTTCGACAAGATGATAATTGTACCGCTTAGAATTTTACCTTTTGTTTGCATTATATTATCCTTATTGTGCGCGTGCCTTCCAGAAAGATCTCCTAATGCTCTTGTCCCATCTGACCCCTCTGCTAGCTTTCAGCGATGTACCCAACCAAGATGCTCAGAGCCTCCCCCACTCCTTCGCTTCCCCTTTCCATCGAAGGGAATGCCCATTATTATCCCGGATCAGGGCGCCTGCTTAAATGTCCTTGATCTTGTCGATATAGCCCTCTCCAATAATCCAAATACTCGTACAACTTGGGCCGAGGCGCGCGTTGCGGCTGCGCAGTTCGGAGAGGCGCGTGCTAACTACTACCCTAACATTAGCGGAGAGTTCACTTATGAAAAGCAGCGATTTGCCACCCTTGGGAGTGCTACGAGCTCTGTTGTGGGAGGCTCTGGTGGAGCGGTAGCAGGAGGCACCGCTTCAGGCTTTCCGAATAGCCTTACAGGAATTGTGGCAAGAAGCCTTAGCACCTATGGCCCCGATCTCACAATGACGTGGATCCTCTACGACTTCGGGCAGACAGCGTCCAACGTCTGCGCCTTTAAAGAGGCGCTCTCGCGAGCTAACTGGACCCATAATCGAGAGCTGCAGACAGTGGTTCAATCCGTTATGGTGGCCTATTACAGCGTTATTGGCGCCATGGGCCAGGTAATCGCCTCACAGGCCGACCTTGACAATGCCGAGGTAAGCCTCGATGCCACCTATCAAAAAAACCTCCTCGGCATCACTGATACAACAGATGTTCTCCAGGCAGAGAGCCTCGCTGCTCAGTTCGAGATCGCCCTGCTCAACAACGAAGAGACGCTCGCTTCCGCCTTGACAAACTTAGCTGAGCAGCTTGGCATCCCCTCCACTGTCTGCCTCCAGGTCGAAGACCTTCCAGAGGAGGTGGACTACAACGTCGTCTTAGGCTGTGTCGACACCTTCGTCGCATGGGCGTACGAGCTCAGACCCGACCTATTTGCCGCTTGGGCCGACATTCGCTCGAAAAAGGCTCTTGTCAATCTTGCCCGGGCCAATAGACG
>JAKBAF010000184.1 GCA_021809305.1 bacterium | reverse complement strand
TTGAAAGTTGCGAGGAGAGCGGCCTGCGCAGCGCGAGTCGATAGTGATTTAAAATAGCTAATACTATGGTTGCTATTGAAAGATTACTGCTCTTCTCGTATAATGAGATTAACGGTTTATCAACTATTTTATGACGACTATTTTTCACCCCGTCACAACTTTAGCTAAGAGCGTACGTCGCCTTCTCTGGCGCTTTCGCCATCCCGTCTCCTTGCCGGAAGAGATTGCTGACGCCCTTGGAATTGAGCT
This sequence comes from bacterium, assembly GCA_021809305.1. Lineage (GTDB taxonomy): Bacteria > Chlamydiota > Chlamydiia > Chlamydiales > JAFEGQ01 > JAKBAF01. The sequence continues at coordinate 3,446 of JAKBAF010000184.1, read as the reverse complement.
TTCCAATAACCTTGCCTTAAGCGAGTTGATACGCAAGGTCCAGGCACCGGAGTGCCTCCCACAGCGCCTCCGTCGCTTTATGCCCCGCGAAGAGGCCGAGGCGGCCTTTAAGATGGCTGCTAGGCGCGAGAGCTTTCGATACTCCTCACTCTACTCCTATTACTTCTCAGGAGGATGGGTTGAGTTCTCTCTCCATTTCGATGAGTGGGGCCGCCTTCGCCGCCTCTACGTCATCCATAAGGAGATCGAGGAGGAAGGCGGCATGGAGATGCCACTTACTACTTAGAGGTGATTGCAAAAGGTGAGTTTAACCGATTTTTAGGTGATTTTATCCGAGATTTGCAATTCTGCATAAATCCGCATACTCCTACGAGTAGGGGATTGATGCAGAATTGCAAAGATCGGTAAAAGCGCCAGAAAGCGGTCAACTGGAGTGTTGCAATTACCTCCTTAGGCAAGATGTGCGAGTTTTCCGGATGGAAAATTAGCACATAAATTTTCCCCCATTTCAGGAGACGATCTTAATGTCACTGCCGCAAAAGAAATTTCGCGAGATCGTCGTGCAGATGCTCTATAGCCACGATCTTTCAGCCGCATCCTCCGAGGAGATGATCCCGTTCATGATGCAAGAGCAGTCGGTTACCAAGGCAAATATGCGAGCTGCGCAGAGCCGCATGGAGCAGGTATTGGGCCGCAAAGAGGAGCTGGATACTTTGATTGCTAAGTGGTCGGTTGGCTACGCCATCGAGCGTATACATCGTGTTGAGCGCAATATCTTACGCCTTGCCTTTTTTGAGCTCTTTGATGATCCAGCTATCCCTCCCAAGGTGGCTATTACGGAGGCTATGCGTCTCGCTCGCAAATTCTCATCCCCCGAAGGGGCTCATTTTGTGAACGCAATCCTTGATGCGGCCTACCAGGATCACCTTGCGATGAACGCGGAAGAGGAAGAGGATAAGGAAAAGATCTTTTTCGAGGGTGAAGAGGAGCGTAAAGGTGGCGGACCTCACAAGTTGCCTTGAGCTCAAGAGAGATCTCCTACTCGCTCCCTACACGACCTTCGGAATCGGTGGTCCTGCAAAATATGCGGTGATCGTTCGCACGGCCTCTGAGATGGAAGAGCTTTTAAACTGGGCCAGATTAGGAGGTGAGCGGACCCTCATAATTGGACGTGGCTCAAATCTCCTCTTAGATCAGAGAGGCTTTGATGGTCTTGCCATCATCAACAGGATGGAGTGGTGCCGGGCGGTCTCAACGCAGATCGAGGTGGGTGCGGGCTACAGCTTTGCGCTACTTGGTGTGAGAGCCGCAAGGAGCGGCTTTAGTGGGCTCGAATTTGCTGCGGGCATTCCGGGATCAGTTGGTGGGGCTGTCTTCATGAATGCTGGCGCCGGCGGTCAAGAGACGGCGGAGCACTTAGTTGATGTGGAGGTTCTGACATTAGCGGGTAATCGGATGCGTCTTGCAAGAGAGGAGCTTAACTTTTCCTACCGCACTTCTCCCTTCCAAACCGATGGCTCCATTGTTCTCTCAGCAACCTTTCAGCTAAAACCCTCGGATCGAGCAAGAGATGAGCAATTGATCTCTCTGCGCAATCGAAGCGCGAGCCAGCCGTTGCAGGAGAAATCTGCAGGCTGTATCTTTCGCAATCCTCCAGGAAGGGCGGCCGGTAAGATCATCGATGAGTGTGGGCTTAAGGGTAGAATGATCGGAGGGGCGCAGGTCTCTTATAAACACGGCAACTTCATTGTTAATAGTGGCGCAGCAACCTCAAGTGATGTCTTGAGCCTCATTGCGCATCTCAAAGAAGAGGTCTTGCGCCTCTCGGGCATCTTCTTGGAGGAAGAGGTGCGCTACATTCCTTACTGCTGATACGGGAAAATTAGGTTTTGTGTGACGGAGTTTCGAGCAGATCTGCATACCCATACCACAAGCTCTGATGGTTCATTAACGCCATCAGAGCTAGTAGCTGCCGCTGTGCAGGCCAACCTCTCTGGCCTCTCAATTACCGATCACGACACAGTGGATAGCTACCAAGAGGCGATACCGGCTGCGGCAAAGCTTGGCCTTGAGCTCTTGTCCGGTGTTGAGTTCACCGCACGCGATGGGAGAGAGTCTGTGCACATACTGGGCTATGGCTTTGAGCTAGAGGACGCCTCTTTAAGAGCGTTCTGTGCTCGCCATGTGATCCGACGCGAAGAGCGCAACCGCCAAATCCTTGAAAAATTAACCCAGCTTGGGCTTCCCGTAAGTGAGCAAGAGCTACTCGCTAAGTTCTCTTTTGAGGGCAAGAAGGTCTATGGGAGACCCCACATTGCTGAGGTCATGGTTGAGAAAGGGTATGTGACCTCCCTGCAGGAGGCCTTTCATGAGTGGATTGGTGAGGGAAAGCGGGCTTACGCGCCAGGTGAGGATGTCTCGTTGCAAGTTACAATTGATGTCATACACAATGCAGGAGGAAGGGCTGTTATCGCTCATCCCCACCTACTTAAATTTCCGAAGACGGTGCGCCACATTCAAACGCTCCCCTTCGACGGGATAGAGGCCTACTACTCGAGGTTCACACCTGCATCCGAGAGCCGTTGGGTGCGTCTTGCCAAGGAGAAGGGGTGGATCACCACGGGAGGGTCAGACTTTCATGGCGCCGCAAAGCCTCGCATTCTTCTTGGCTGCTCTTGGGTGAATGAAGAGATCTTTCGCCTCTTGCAAAGCGGTCGAAAAGCAGCTCCGTAATGACCTACAAAGAGGTATTGGCCGAGCTTTATGCGCTCAACCTTAATCAAGGTATGCGCCTTGGTTTAGATTCGATGGAGCGATTGCGAGCCGCCGCTCACTTTCCAGATAAGCGCTACCCCATCGTCCATGTTGCTGGGACCAATGGCAAGGGGTCTGTTTCTGCCAAAATTGCAAGTGGTTTGCAGCGCTCTAATCTGCGAGTGGGTCTCTTTACCTCGCCCCACATCTCTACTTTTCGCGAGCGCATCCGCATCTGCGGCGAGCTTATCTCCGAAGAGGCTGTAGCGCGCCTCGGCAAAAGAGCACTTGACCTCGCGGGCGGTACATCTACATTTTTTGAGGTACTCACCCTCATTGCGCTTCTCTACTTTATGGAAGAGGGAGTTGATGTGGCCGTCCTTGAGGTTGGCCTTGGAGGGCGCTTAGATGCTACAAATGTTGTAGTGCCCCTACTCTCTGTTATCACCTCAATTGATCTCGACCACGTGGCCCTTCTTGGTTCTACAAGAGAGGCGATCGCTCGCGAAAAAGGGGGAATCATCAAGCGGGGTACCCCGCTGATTCTCGGCCCTCATGCAACGGGTCTTGGCTTAGAGCTCCAAGCGGAAGCTCTTGGTGCTCCATGCTCGTGCGTTGAGGGCTCATATCCTGATTTTATCGAAGAGAACAAGGCGATCGCTCAGGCTGCTTTGCAAAAACTTGCTGAACTC
>JAKBAF010000183.1 GCA_021809305.1 bacterium | reverse complement strand
GGAAGATCTGAGGGCTGGCAGGCGTTGCTCCCAAATTAAGGACGCTATTAGGGTCAATGAAGAGCTAATCAAGCTGTATTGGCACATAGGGAAAGAGATTGTGGAACGCCAAGATAATGAAGGTTGGGGTACTCAAGTCATAGAACGACTCGCTAAAGATCTTCAAAACTCATTCCCTGGGGTAGAGGGCTTTTCTCGATCTAATGTCTTTAGGATGAAAGGGTTTTTCTCGTCCTACCAAAAAGTCGCACAAGCTGTGCGACAATTTGAAGAGCTACCAATATTCGGGATCCCGTGGGGCCACAATATTATCCTTCTCCAAAAGCTCAAAAGTGACGATCAACGCCTATAGTACGCCCATCAGACAATCGAGCATGGTTGGAGCCGTAGCATGTTGGAGACGTGGATTAAATCGGATCTCTACAGCAGGCAAGGCAAAGCCGTCACGAACTTCCAGCTAACGCTACCAAAACCCCAATCAGACCTTGCTGATCAAGTCTTGAAAGACCCTTATTGTCTGGATTTCATTACGCTGGCCGATAACTACCGGGAGAAAGAGCTGGAAGATGGCCTGATAGTACACATGCAGAAATTCCTTCTAGAGCTTGGGAAGGGGTTCGCCTTTGTTGGGAGGCAGTATCCTCTGACTGTGAGCGACAAGGAGTATTACGTTGACCTTCTTTTCTACCACCTCAAGCTAAGATGCTACATGGTTGTAGAGCTCAAGGCCAAAGCATTTAAGCCTGGGGACGCCGGCCAGATGAATTTCTATTTAAGCGCCGTTGACGACTTGCTGCGCCATCCTGAAGATAAGCCTACGATCGGACTGTTGTTATGCAAAACCAAGGACAAAGTACTGGCTGAGTATGCCCTTAGAGACCTCAACAAGCCTATTAGCGTTGTGAGTTACGAAACAACACTCGTAGAGTCCCTTCCAAAAGACCTAAAGAGCAGCTTACCAACGATCGAAGAAATCGAAGCAGAGCTGGAGGACAAGCCAATATAAACCAGTCAAGTCCCTGAGACACTTCTTCTGGCATCAAAATATTTCGGGACTCCCTTCCAGAAAGCCGCGCTACATTTGAATCGTTTCGTCAAGAACACAGCATTTTCTGGCTTCAGGATCAACTCCGTGCGAAAAAAAGGGAATTCAACTCTTGCGCTCCCTCCCATAGTCGCGCTCACATAACGTACAGAGCGTAAAGCAGCTGTCACTTTTTTTTGGCGCACAATCCAAATTTTCTTGCCTCTTAAGGTAGTTTTTCCTAAACCTTAGCAAGTCTTTGCATCATGTTCTCCAATCTGGCTTCCCAAGCGCTCTTAGGAGCGCTGTCAATGAGGTTACCCTATGCGGCGCTGCATCGCTTTATCTCTACTTTTTATTTCTACAACGTTTCATCTCCTTTTTGGCGAAGGTGTAGTCTCAACCGCCTGGGATCCCAGCTGTTTAACCCATAACTCGGTCAACATCCTAACTGGCGAGTATGTCGAGTCGTGTGTTGATCTGGTGGTTAACTGCGCCGAGCCCTTCTCCATCATCCGATCACTGGCATCCAACCACGGCGACTCTGATGGCAATTACGGCCTCTGGAACGTCAATGAGGACCACATCTGGGTCCTTTTCAAAGGAGGCAAGGGGGTAGCCCCGCGAAATGAAGAATTTAACGGCAACCACTACTATCAAGAGCTCCACCTAAGAGAGCGATCCGGTGCAGTTGTTCCCTACAAAATTCCCGATTCCTGGGAGAGGTACCTTACCAAGAAGCACTGCTGTGAGCTAAAGCTTAAGAATCCGAAGGGGTTGACTAATGCTTTTTCTGGAGTGATTAGTGGTCGCACATGGCGCAAGAACGACAGGCTTTATTACCAAAATGGTGGCCATTTTGAGCTTGTCAAGGGGTCTGGTGAGAGGCGTATCTACTCGTGCGTCGACTGCTACAATAGATTTCCTATATTTGATGGGAACAAGGTTCACTCAGAGATGGTCTTCGGGCTGCAGCAGGAGATACGGCCTAATGGGAATCGAATATGCTATTCCTATCAAGGCAAGAGGCTGGTAGAGATCAGAGCGCTTAACCAGGAGGGCCGTCTTTTAGGTTGGGCCAAACTGGGCTACCGAGATAGCGAGTGGAATTCCACAGTACGGGTTGAGACAAGTGATCAGCAGTGGGCCGAATACTCCTATAACACGATGGTACAGCCACTTAAGCATCACAAGGAGAGGCGTCTCTCCAGGTTGGTTGGATTCTCTTCCTCTCGGGTTCCAAAGGTTACCTACGACTACAGCGAGGTTCCTTTTCGCTATTCGGGATCTACCTTAGCTAATGGTGCAGAGACGGCAATAAAATATAGTGCCGCTACTTACAAAACATGCAAAGGAGAATATCCCGACCTCAAATACACGACCCATACAACGGACATCTATCAGGCAACAAGACAGTGGGCATCTGTTAAATGCGATGGCTCAACGGCGGTGATCGGCTCCTATGAATACCCATCAGAGTGCGAAGATATGGGGCGTGGAGAAGGTGATATAAGCAGGACAGTATATGAGCCTGGAGGAGGTAAGATTGTCTATCGGATTCATTCAGACAGCGGCCTTCCCTCCTCTATTAGGCGATATCTCAATGGTTCTACAGAGCATTGCGTTCTCGAGGAATTCCATTGGAGTGAAGCGAATCTATTGATAAGAAAGAGGATTTCTGGACCCAAGGGGCAGGAGGCTGAGACCTCTTATAGGTACGATGGTTATGGCAATCCCGAACTAGAGATTTTAAATGGAGATTTGACGGGACGCGATTTCGATCGGTGGGAAGGGTCGAAGCTAGTTAAGGACCAGTGCTCAAAATCGGCGCGCTACAGCGAGGACGGACTAAATCTCCTGCTTTTCGAGATAGATAACCTCGCCTTCACCAAGTACGCTTACAAGCCAGGGACGTCACTACGTACATCCAAGCATACACGTTCACATGGGCGAGGTTACTATTGGCGTGAGTTCTGGGAGTATGACGATAATGCTGTTTTTGTACGGCAAATTGAAGATAATGGCTCATCACAGGATCCTAGTAACCTTGAGGGGGTGACCGAGCGCACTATTCGGGTGATCACCAGACGCAAGGAGGAGCCAGCTTTTGGACTTCCCGAGATTATCGAGGAGTACTGCTGGGATCAAGCGAGTGGCAAGGAGCGTCTGCTTCGAAAGAGCCATCTCCACTATTCAGGACAGAATCTCGTCATCCAAAAAGACCTCTACGATGCAAACGGCCTCTTCCAATACTCACTTCACACCAAGCATGATGCTGCTGGCCGTGTGGTCGAGGAGAGCGACCCTATAGGAGGGGTAACTTGCTATGTGCGTGATCTCTTTGGAAATGTTGTAGAGAGTTTTTCTCCACAAAGCGAGACAGGCGCTCGCACCCTTTTTACCTACGATCGCGCTAATCGGCTAGTTAAGATCGAAAAGGTCGATAATAGGGGTAATCGTTCGGTCACTCACCAGTGTTTTGATCCAAAGGGGCAAAAAATTGACTCCACCGACTCAGGAGGGGTGCGAACAAAATATACCTATGATGCCATTGGGAGGCAGACCCATGAGGCTGTAGACCTTCCGCAGCTTGACGGGCAGACTCTTCCTATCAGACGGGAACGAGAATTTGATCTACTTGGGAATTGCATTAAAGAAAGTGATAAGCTTGGAACACTTTTTGAAAAAGCCTTCACAGCCCGCGGACAGCCAACAAGTCAG
>JAKBAF010000182.1 GCA_021809305.1 bacterium | reverse complement strand
CCCGCTACGCCTACAACACACTCGGTCAGCTCTCATCTGTCACAAAACCGAGTGGCCAGACGATCACCTACGCTTACGACCTCCTCGGACGGCTTACTCAAGAGGAGGGGGATGGCTTTAGCCACACCTACACCTATGATCGAAATGACCGCCTCCTCTCAGCCACTGACGCAGAGGGTCGCGAAACGAGGCGCACCTACTCCGATGCAGGAGAGGTGATCCAAGAGCGGCTCGGCTCTGGTGCCGTCATGGAGTATGAGTACGATCGTCGTGGGAGGCTATCGAAGCTCCATGTAGAAAAAGGGCCCTCACTTCGATACGAGTATAACGCCGCCTTTCTAAAGAAGGTCAGTCGAGAGGGCTCCCTTGCCTACTCGGCTACCTATACCAAGATGGACCCTCGAGGGCTGCCACTTGAGATCGAGCTGCCAGGCTCTGCAGGGCGACTCCACTACGCGTGGGATCGAAATGGATCGTGTACCGCCATCCACCACCGAACCACCCGCTGGTTTGGGTCGGATGCTTACAGCGAGGAGGTCCCGGAAGGGGGCTTAGACCCAATAGGCTTGCCCCTCACTGTTACCGCCAACGATCCTGTCGGCCCTCTCACCCATAAATACGCCTACGATGATCTCTACCACCTCACCTCAGAGTCTGGCACCACTCCCCATACCTACGACTACGACTCGATTCATAACCGGGTGGGCTGTGATGGTGTAGCCCATGCGGTCGATGCGAAAAACCAGCTCCTCTCCGATGGGACCACTTCCTACTCCTACGACTTTGATGGCCGTCTCATTGAAAAAAGCCGCGGCGATGAGATCGTCCACTACCGCTACGATGCCCTCGATAGACTGATTGCGATCGAAGGGAAGGAGATGGAGCTCCGCTTCTCCTACGACGCCTTCCACAGGCGCCTCTCCAAGGAGATCCTCCTGCGTCAAAAGGATGATACCCTTCGCTCCACCTCCAAGCTCCGCTTCCTCTATGCGGGTCAGAATGAAATCGGGGCGATCGACCAGAGGGGCGCTGTCGTTGAATTCCGCATGCTAGGGCTTGGTCAGGGAGCTGAGGTGGGCGCCGCCCTTGCTATTGAGCTCGACTCCAAGCTCTTTGTGCCGATCCATGACCGGCGCGGCTCTCTTGTCGTGATGCTAAATGAGGGCGGATCTGTCGCCGAGAGCTACCGCTACACGGCCTTTGGAGAGTGCCAGATCTTTGACAGCTGGTCGCGCCCTATAAAGAGCTCACGCCTTGGGAACCCCTATCGCTTTTGCAGCAAACGGTGCGATGAGGAGAGTGGCCTCCTCTTCTTTGGCAGCCGCTACTACGCCCCTGAGAGCGGCCGCTGGATCACCCCTGATCCCAAGGGGTATGCGGTTGGTCCTAACCTCTACGCTTACTGCCTTGGCTCACCGACGGCCCTCCTCGACCTCTACGGCCTAGAGCCGGGTCTTCGGCCTGATTCCGACTTGGAGTGGCCCTACAATGAGCCGCCAACCCGCAGGCCTGATTTCGACTTTAACCGCCCACCTCAGCCCAATCCCTATGATCAAAATGCCACCCACCCTGGCTTTGCTCCGTTTGGAAATGACGGCACTGCCGTAGCTGAGGCGATTCAAAAGGCTGTAGCATTCGTTATAACCCGAGTTAAAATCTTTCTCGGCTTTAAGAAGAAGCGTAAAAAGCATCGTCAAGACGAGTGGCAGAGCCCGCCTGTTCAGAGCGCTCCCCCAGTCGTTTGCCCTCCGCCACCTACTGGCCCAACCCCACTCGCGATCCGTGCCAACTCCAACGCTGGGATGGAGGCGGCCCAATCTTCTAGTGTGGCCTGCGTCTTCTTTCCCGGGATGTTGACGACCACATATGAAGCGGGTGTAACAGCTGATTTTTTGACCGAGTATTTAGGAATCCCTTGTTATCCTGTCCGCAATCCGACAGACAGGTTTACGGCGGATATGTTGTCCAACGCTTGGCTCTATATCGGTGGACCCTGTCCTGCTGCCTGGAGAGGAGCTGCGGCAATAAACGCGGCCTTTGCACAAGTGGGCCCTAATGGCATTGTCTTTGTTTTTGCACATAGCCAGGGAGGAATGATATTGCGCCAGTCGCTGAGGAAAATCCCCCCCGAATTGCGAGCAAGGCTCTCAATCTGGACTTTCGGTTCTCCTATCCGAATAGGACCGAACCCGGAGTTTTGCGGTGTCACTAATTTTGCTAATAGCCACGATCCTGTAAGCTTGCTGGCTCGCTAAGGTGGGAAGATATAGAATCTATACGACATGTCGTCATGCTGCCCCCCTTGAAGCTAATCGATCATAGCTTTCGTGGTGGGTGCTATGAAGCCTATGCCATGCCAGAGGTTAAGAAAGCGGTCGATCAAGCACGACAAGACGTTTATAACCAGGATATTGTAATGAGGGAAGAGAGACGATGTGGTTAAAGCTAAAGAGAATTTTTCCAATGCTTCTTGGCATCTTATGCCTCGGCAGCTTGGCAGGTTGTGAAGAAGACGTCTCCAATCATCCACGTTTCAAGCATTTTATCGGTAAACGGTACGAGGTTGTTCAACCGATTTTTCTAGTAAAAATCGATAATGAATTAGCAACTATTCCCCCAGGATGGAATGCAAATACACCAACCTCGGTTCAGAGTTATGTAAACAGTCCGAATAATTGGTGGGAAACAACTGAATATTTTGACAAGTACGGGCATGGATACCTGGCTCTTCTAGATCAAATGTACGTTATTATAGGTGTGATCCCTATTCATACAGTTCTTCGAGTAAAGCACGTCACGTGCAAGACAGGGGGCTTATTGGGAGAGTTTGTTAATGTTCTTGGAATCGTAGAGGATGATAGATTCAACAAGTATGACGCCTCATTTAGTGGGGTGATGCGAAATCAATTCGGAGCTGAGGCCTGCCCTGAACCGAAGACTGAGTTCATTAGAGAGATCTCTCTATAATGATTAAGCGTTGCAATCGGGACGAGAGACGATGTGGCTGAAGCTAAAGAGAATTATTCCAATGCTTCTTGGCGTTTTATGCCTTGGGAGCTTGGCAGCTTGTGAAGAAGACGTCTCCAGTTACCCGCGCTTCAAGCATTTTATTGGAAGACGTTATGAGGTCATTCAGCCGATTTTCTTGGCAAAAGTTGGGAACGAATTAGCTATAGTTCCTCCGGGATGGAACGAAAAAATTCCGATATCGGTGCAGAGTTATCTTGATCATCCAAATAATTGGTGGGAAACAAGGGAATATCTTGGGTCACGCGGACACATAGCTTTGCCTGATGAAATGTATGTTATCATTGGGGTTATACCTATTCACACAGTTTTGTGTATAAAGCATATTGTATGTAAAACAGGAGGCTTTTTAGGGGATTACATTAATGTTATAGGAGTTATAGAGGATGTTAAATTCAACAAATATGAGGTCTCATTTAATGGCGCGATGACTAATCAATTCGGCTCAGAGGCTTGTCCTCAACCATGCACTGAATTCATCAGAGAGATCTGTGCCCCATAATGATCAAGCGCTGCAATCGGGACGAGAGGCGATGTGGTTGAAGCTAAAAAGAATTATTCCAATGCTTCTTGGCATCCTATGCCTTGGCAGGTTGTGAAGAAGACGTTTCCAATCACCCACGTTTCAAACATTTTATAGGTAAACGGTACGAGGCCATCCAGCCACTCTTTTTATCCAAAGTTGGAAATATTCTTAGAGTTACCTCTCCAGGATCCGACAAAAACACGAATAAA
>JAKBAF010000181.1:1149-3766 GCA_021809305.1 bacterium | reverse complement strand
TATTCAGCAAAGGTCAGGCCCATCCCACCAATGATGACGACCTCTGAGTCGGTCTGATTCGCAACCCTCATTAGAAGCTCATTGTAGGGCTCTCCAGGAACGGAAAAGATGGGAATTTTCTGTGATTTGACAAGGCAGTTAAAGACATCGATCATTGGAATATTTGTGCGGACAAGATTGCGTGGGATGATGCGTAGAACTGGATTGAAGGAGGGGGCGCCAATCGCAACTGGGTCGCCAACAATGGCTGGACCTCCATCTATTGCAACACCAGAGCCACTAAGACGTCGCCCCAGCAGCGTCTCGCTAAACGCCACTTCAACCTGACGCTTAAGAAAAGTCACCCGATCCCCTGTTGAGATCCCGCGCGTTGATGAGAAGACCTGGAGGGTGACCTCGAGCCCGCTAAAGCGCAGGACAGAAGCGTAGGTGACGCGTCCATCGCCCTTGTCAATTCGTGCAAGCTCGCCGAGCGCTACGCCCTTGGCCTGGACAGTGATAAGACTTCCTCGAATCTTTTCAATTCGATCGTAGACCTGCTTCACAGCTTCCCTACCTCCTCAATGCGCCTCTTAATTTCTTGCAAGGCTTGGTTGTACTCCTTTGATTGGAAGGGCAAGAAATTCATATTCTTAATGCTATTTTGCAAAGAGAGAAAGAACTTGCGCGCCTCATCATGAGTCTCAAAGTGGAACTTTTGATCAAAGATGTAATTGATAAGCTCAAAGAGCGGAATCTGCCTCTCAACAGGACAGTAGGCATCCTCTGGGTCAAAGGCATTCTGCTGCAGATAGCAGGCATCGTAGAGCTCAGCTTTAAGGTAGACAAGCATGTCGCTAATCGCTGTCCCCTCTTCACCCACCACCTCCATCCGCTTTCCTATCTCATCACCGGCAGCAAGGAGCTGCCCTGCTCGCTCGACCTGGTCTCCCCACTGCTCAAGACCTGATAAACCAGCTAACTCCTCTCCTACCTTACTGATATACTTCGACCAGGAGATAAGCGGATCAATTGCTGGATAGCGCCTTGCATCAGAGCGTGTGCGAGAGAGGCCCAAGAAGGCCCCCACAACGGCAAGTGTTGCTTGTGTAACCGGCTCCTCAAAATTTCCACCAGCTGGCGATACGGCACCACAAAGCGTAACGGAGCCTTCGCGCCCATCCTTTAGGGCGATAAGACCTGAGCGCTCATAGAATTCAGCAATACGAGAGGCGAGGTAGGCTGGAAAGGCCTCTTCACCTGGAATCTCCTCCAGCCGTCCAGACATCTCTCGAAGCGCCTGAGCCCATCTCGAGGTTGAGTCTGCGAGCAAGAGGACATTCAACCCCATCTGCCTGTAGTACTCCGCGATCGTAATGCCCATATAGACAGAGGATTCGCGTGCTGCCACTGGCATTGAAGAGGTGTTGCAGATGATTACTGTTCGTGTGATCAGCGGCTCATTTGTGTGAGTGTCGATAAGGTGGGGAAACTCCCGCAAGACCTCCACAACCTCACCTGCGCGCTCTCCACAGGCGCAGACGATGACAATATCGACCGAGGAGTACTTCGAGAGGTGGTGCTGAAGAACGGTCTTTCCAGCTCCAAAGGGGCCCGGAGTGCAAAACGTTCCTCCCTTCATGATCGGAAACTGAGTGTCAATGACCCTGAGGCCGGTCTTGAGCATCTCTTTAACCTTGATCCGCTCACCTTCAATCAGCGCCGATTTGATGGGCCATCTTTGGATCATGGTAAAGGAGTGCTCTCTACCTGCCTCATCAACAGCCTTAGCCACTGTAGTATCGATGGTGTAGGTCCCAGGAGAGATCACCCAGGTCAGTGAATACTTGCCATAGAGGGAGAAGGGCACTGTAATGTGATGCTGAAAGCGCCCCTCAAGTGTTGTACCGAGGGTCTCCCCGCGACAGAGGGTCTCGCCCACCTGGGCCTTAGGCTCATAGTTCCAATGACGGAGCCGATCAAGGGGTGCTAAGTAGAGGCCGCGTGGCAAGAAGAGCCCTGCAGCCTTTGCGACCTCCTCGAGTGGGTTTTGAAGCCCATCAAATATTGAGCTCAAGAGCCCAGGCCCAAGTTCTGCTTCAAGCAGGTCCCCTAAAAAGCTCACACGCGTCCCTAAGGTAACGCCCCTTGTGTCTTCAAAGACCTGGATCTTGACCTCATTCCCAACTACCTCGATGACCTCAGCACGAAGAGCTAGATCGCCTACCTCAACAACTGCGACCTCACCCTGGCGCACATCCCCCTCAAAGCGCACCTGCAACAAGTTGCCGAAGGCCTGTACCACCTCCCCCCGAGCGTGGCCGGTCTGCTTGAGGGTATCGCTCTGCTCTTGATTAGTCGATGCGTTTTGTTCGCTCATTGATCTCCTGCCATTTCTCTGCGATCATCAGCTGCACCATGTAGCCGAGAATGCTGTCTAAGGTGAAGAGTTCCCCCTCCACCATTTCACGGACCCGCTCAAAGCGATACCGCTCGAGCGCTTTGTACAAATCAAGCGGCGCTCCACGATTTGCCTCAAAGATACCCTCCAATGCCTCATACCCCTCTGGGGGCTCAAAGGATGGAGCGTCGCGCTGAGCCATAAGCTGCGCAACAAGGTCATCGTGCGGGTCTTCAT
>JAKBAF010000181.1:0-1139 GCA_021809305.1 bacterium | reverse complement strand
ACGAGCACCCACCATAACAAGGCGCCACTCTCTTTCAAACTTAAGATAGCGTGCTAAAAAACCCCGAGCGTGGCGCTGCGCCTCATCAAAAAAGCGAGTAAGGAGCACACCATGAGCGGCTAGCCGCTCCTCGCTGCTCTCGTACTTCTCTAAAAAGTCCGTCACCCCAAAGGGTAGCTCTGCCCGGGTGGTCATCGCCTCTTCAAGCTCAGCCACCCCGAGTGTGCCTCTTGGATCGATTGGCGATCCGCGCCAAAGAGCGGCTAGGTTGTTGAGATCGACAATCGCAAGAACCTGCTTCACCGATCTCATCTCTTCAGCATCGAGGTTGGCCTTAGCGAGCTGGATAAACTCACTAAAGGAGATCTCTGGCCTCTCACCTAGCGTTAAAGCTGGAAGCGAGGTGGTGAGAAAGTAGTGGTTCGCCATAAGACGCCTGCTTTTTTTCGTGCTTTTTCGTCTTCAGCTCTTTTGCTCGAAAGATTCCGGCTCTAAACTGCCTTCTCACCAAAGAAGAGTTTGCGAAAGTCCTTTCTTGCATGAGTAGCAAGAAGCTCAAAGAGCGCCTCATCGGATAGGTCGATTGTGATCCTCTCCTCGTGCAGCTTAAGTGCTACACCACCTGCAAAATCTCCGAGGACAACTTTTCCGCCTCTTAGCCGATCTAGAATCCTGGCAGAAAGTAGCGCTGTAACCTCCTCAGGCTTCACCTCTTTTGGAATAAGCGCCGAGAGATCAGCCCCCATACCTGCCTTATCAATTGCGAGCACCATACTCTCGATTAGCTTAGAGATAAGCCCCGGTTTCGCGCTCTCTGCGATAACAGCTAAGTGGAGCTCCCCGGAGAAGAGCTCTCTCTCAATCCCTTGCCTAAGCGCTTCAAGTGCCAGCTTTGCTGACTGAAGGAGAGACCTCTCATAAACCTGGCGCTCGCGCTCGATGCTTGCCTTGGCTTGAGCTACGCCCTCCTTAGCTTTAGTTACCGATTCTGTAACGATCTCCCCAGCCTGCCTCTTTGCTTCGGCTATAATCTTCGCCGCTTCACGCTCAGCAGGCTCCAGCGTCTCAAGACGCAGCAAAGAGGCGATCTGGTCGATCTTCTCCTTGCCCTCACTTAGGTGCTTCATTAACGCTCACCT
>JAKBAF010000180.1 GCA_021809305.1 bacterium | reverse complement strand
CTTCAGTTTTCTTAACAAGCTCTACGCGAAGGCGTTCAGCCTCCTCAGGCCCAAGCCCACTTGCCTGCCGTGCTTTAAGCAGCGAAAGCTCGTCCTTAAGAGCAGCAATCTCTTTCTCTTTACCTGCAACCTCGCCCCTCAAGCGCTCCCGATCCTCATCAGCTACAGCGCGAGCTGCCTTCTCCCTTTCCAGCAATGCTGCGAGCTCCTCGCTCTTGCGCGTTGCAAGACGAGTGGTCTCTTCCAGCTCTCCGATCCGAGCCTCAAGTTCTTTAACTGCAGCAGCTTTTTCTTTCTCAGCAAGCAGAACTCGCCCCTCTTTGTCTTCAAGCTCCTTTTGCAACGCCTCAAGCTCTCTCTTGAACTCTTGTGTCTTGCTCTCCAGCGCTAAAGCTGACGCTTTAACCTGCTCTCCCAATCGCCGGGCCTCCTCATCTCTTGCACCGAGGGCCTCTTTAACAGCAGCCATCTCTTTAGCCTTTAGCTCTAGCGCGTCCTTTCCTACCCATAGCTCCTCTTGAAGACGCCGAACTGCGGCCTCTGCCTCTAGCTGAGCCTTCTTAACTTGCTCAAGCGCTCCCTTACTCTTGGCCAGCTCTTCTTGAAGGGCTCTCATCTGGGCCTTGTGAGCTCGGTCTTGATTGCCAAGCGCCTGCCGGATACGAAGCAAGTCACTCTTTGCGCCCTCATGCTCTTGACCCCGCTCATCTCGCTCTTTTTCAAGACGCAGCTTCTCTGCTTTGAGCAGCTCTATTTCTGCAAGAGCTCTTCTCGTCTTTTCAACCTCGACCTCCCAATCCCTCTGCAACCGACCAAGAAGAGACCCGACCCCTCCAGAATCCTCCTCCGATGGTTTGCGCTGCAAATCCGGTCCCCTACGCTCTTGCTGCTCGTCCCCCTTACGTCTTGCTCCTGGCGCAGCAGCGCTCTTAACTGGCGGATCAACTGGCCTTTGCAAACCCATGTCGCCCTCGCACCGATCGAGGCTTTCATTACATTTCACCACCATATCCCCAATGCCCGTGAGCTGCTCTTTTATGACCTTTTCGACATCCTTGGGAGCTGTATGGTTGAGCCTATCTCCCAACCCCCGCAGCCACTGACTCCCCGCTTCAGTGTTCCGCTTAAGATCTGCTTGGGCCCCCTTGACCTCTCTCAACCTACCCCGTACATCATTAAGGTCGTCCTCCACCCCTTTTTCGCCTCGAGCCTTTTTCCCGGCTAAGTCAGCTTCTTCGCGCTCTAAATCGTTTATTAGGCGGCTGGCTTCACCGTTAATTCTGGCTTGTCTCTGATCGGCCTTCTCCACCTCTCTTTGAAGCCTCTCCCGCTCCCTCTGCACGTCTTGGCTCAAGGGGGGAATATTGGAGGGGTGAGGAGCATCAGCGTTGTAGACGGGAGCGAGGGGCCCCATATGGCTCCATCCCTTCTTGGCAGAGCTGTCTACCCTTACCTCTACCCGCGACGACTTCCCCTCTACCTTCTCTTTTCCTTTTTTGGAGTCATCGAACTCATCTACATCCGCTTGAGATTTAAAGATATTTAATAGCGGTTTTAGTAGATCGCGCTTTACGGCTGCCTTAAAGGCCTTATCTTCTGATTTTTCCAGCGCCTTAAGACCTTTAACCACGATGCTGTCTGGATCTTTCATCTTCTCTGCTGAAAAATCGTAGGATTTACTACCCTGTTCAAGCTCTGCGGCATGAGCCTTAAAAAACCGCGAAATAATCCTGCCAGCTTCTTTCCACTCCTCCTCAGTTGCCTCTACAACCCGCCCTTTTATAGAGACGGTGGCAACATAGGCGAGCTTTTCCTTCTTACTAGGCCCTGGTAGTTTGATTTCGGTACTGCAAGGCAGCCGATGCTCTCTAAAAACAATTCGACTCCTCGGATCTAAAGATTCCATACCTTTCTAATCCTTTAACTATTTGACCTTATTTTAACACGAATGGGAAAATAACTTAAGACAATCTTAAACAGCTTCCATTGATTCATCCTTTTTCAGCGGGGGGATATGTAATTTAATTTATAATAAATGCCGGGCCGCCGGTATTTATTATGCTCTCAACATTTACATAAAAAGCTAAGGATTAAGGACAAAAGAATGGGGGGTCCAGGGGAGCACCGCTTCCCTGGCGGGGGTGCAGGGGGCAGAGCCCCCTGCCCTGCCTATTAAATGGCTGTGGCGGCAAGCTCCTCTAAGAGCTTAAAATTGCGCGGAATGAAGGTCTCGAGGGCCTCTGCCTTCATCTCGCGCTGGGCTAGAAGGGAGAGATCATAGAGCTGCCGCAAGAGATCGCTTGCAAGAGAGTGGTTTGTGGCAATGAGCCGATGGATAGCAAGAACGAGAGGGCTATTGGTATTGAGAACGAGGGTCTCTTTGGCCTTGATGGGGGGCCTCTCCCCTCGGCCACGATCGCTCATGGCTAGGAAGTCTCGAAGGCGCCGCTGCCCCTCATCAAAGAGGATGAGGGCGGGGAGGGTCTCGCTTGCGAGGCTTTTTGCCTCAATTTCAACCCCGTCCACTCCAAGTAGAGCCTTCATCTCGCTTGCTATGCGATACGCCTCGCTCCTCCCTTCGGCATCGAGGAGAGCACGCTCTCTTGATAGATCGAGCATGGTGTCAGGGATGTCTCCATCTACCCTTTGAAACTTCACGGCTGTGAGGTGGCGCTCGAGAAAGGAGATCAGATGGGTATCTAGGCGAGGATGGGTGTAGAGAACTTCAATCCCAGCTGTTCGATAGAGCTCAAGAAAGTGGGGCGGCTCGGACTCATCACCTGTGTAGAAGACCTTGCCGCTGTAGGTGTCGCGATGGCGCTCAAGGTACTCCTCAACTGTCGTCCACTCCCCTGCGAGATTTTTCCAGAGGAGGCACTCCTTCACCCTCTCGTAGAACTTCTCATCCTGGATGGCGCCGAGCTTAACAATGAGCTCGAGATCGGGCCACGCCTTGAGGTAGCGCTCGCGCTCTGTCTTAAGGAGGGAGGTGAGGCGATCTGAGACCTTTTTCGAGATATGGCCGGCAACCTGGCGGACGGTACGGTCCACCTGGAGAACGCTGCGCGAGACGTTGAGGGGAATGTCTGGGCTATCGATTGCGCCCCGAAGAGCGATGAGGTAGTCTGGCAGGAGGTCTTTGCAATTATCTGAAACAAAGACCCGATTGCAAAAGAGCTTCACGGTGCTCTTGTTAAAGTCAAAGTCGGGGCGCACGTGTGGGAAGTAGAGGATTCCCTTAAGATGGAAGGGGTAGTCGACGTTGAGGTGGATCCAGAAGAGAGGCTCCTCCTCAAAGGGGTAGAGGGCCTGATAAAAATCGAGGTACTCCTGCTCCGTGCAATCGGCTGGGGATTTGATCCAGAGGGGAGCCTTCTCGTTAATCTGCTCGCCATTGAGAAAGATGGGTATTGGGAGAAAGGCGCAGTAGTGGGCCAGCATCTCCTTTAAGCGGGAGGCGTCGAGATACTCCTCACTCTCCTTAGAGATATGGAGGAGGATATCTGTCCCGCGCTCCTTGCGGATGCCAGCGCGTAGCTCATACTCAGAGGAGCCGTCACACGACCAGTGGGCGGCCTCTGCCCCCTCTTTATAAGAGAGGGTATCGATCTCGACAAGATCTGCAACCATGTAAGCGGAGTAGAAGCCAAGCCCAAAGTGGCCGATGACCTGATCGCGCTCCTCACCCCCCTTATACTTCTCAAAGAACTCTTCCGCGCCCGAGAAGGCAAGCTGGGCGATGTAGCGGACAACCTCATCGCCATCCATCC
>JAKBAF010000179.1 GCA_021809305.1 bacterium | reverse complement strand
ATTTGGCGCACAAAAATAGCATGTCCGAAGCAGGGTGCTGGACTGCCGCTACAAAGATGTCCAAAAAATCGTTTTAGTTTCCTATGCCCTGCCCTCTCCCGCGGGCGCTCTTGACGATTAGGAAAAAAAGCGGTAGGCTTGTCGTGATTTAGAAGTAAGCCACTCCTAGGAGCTTAAGACATGACAGACGAAAAGGGCTATGCAATCATTCGTACAGGTGGAAAGCAGTATCGAGTGGCCGCAGGCGATGTGATTGACGTCGAACTCTCTAACTTCACTCACGACGCCCCTGTAGAATTTAATGAGGTCCTCTTTATGAGCAATGGAAGCGAGGGGCGCGTTGGCTGTCCTATCGTCTCTGGCTGCATCGTCAAGGGAGAGCTCGTCGGAGAGGTTAAGGGCCCCAAGGTCTACGCCTTCCGCTACAAGCGACGTAAGAACTATCACCGAAAAGTCGGCCATCGCCAGAACTATGCGCGGATTAAGATTACCGGAATCGAAGGATAAGGAGCCTCTACAATGGCACATAAGAAGGGTCAGGGATCTACTCGCAACGGACGCGACTCTCAGGCGCAGCGCCTCGGAGTTAAAGTTTGCGGTGGCGAAACCGTTACTGCTGGCAGCATTTTGGTTCGCCAACGCGGCACACGCTGGCTTCCAGGCAAGAACGTAGGACGCGGCAACGACGACACTCTCTTTGCAATGACAGACGGAGAAGTCTCCTTTCGAAAAGCAGCACGCACCACAGTATCCATCCTCCCTTTCCCCCTTCTATCCGCGTAAATTAACGCGATGTGCGGTTTTCCGTCCGGGAAACCGCACATCGGTTCTTAATTTGATTCTTTAACTCCTCTCGGTTGGGAAGGTAAGGCAGAGCCATGTTCATTGATCGCGTTCGTTTAAAATTGACGGCAGGTAAAGGGGGCAATGGTGTCATCTCCTGGCGACGGGAGAAGTATATCCCCAAGGGAGGGCCAGCTGGTGGTAACGGGGGACGCGGAGGCTCAATCATCATTCGTGCAGATGAGGGGGTCGTCTCACTTGAAGCTTTTCGCCACCATCGCTTAGTAAAGGCGAGGGGTGGGGCAGCGGGGGGGGGTTCTCAGAAGCAAGGGAAGGGTGGGGAGGATCTCCTCCTCAAGGTTCCCTGTGGTACAATTGTTAAAAATGCGACGACCCAAGAAGTCCTGATCGACCTTACCACTCCTCAGCAAGAATACCGCGCGTGTGAAGGTGGTAGGGGGGGGCGCGGCAACGCCTCTTTTCGCACGCCAAGCCACCAAGCGCCGGCTGTCTGTACCCCAGGGACACTTGGGACCGAGCTTGATGTTGAACTCGAGCTCAAGCTCATAGCAGATATCGGTCTTGTCGGCTTTCCTAACGCTGGCAAGTCGACACTCATCTCTAAGGTCGCAGGCATTGCCGTCAAGATCGCCCCCTATCCGTTTACCACCCTTCGTCCAAACCTTGGCTATATCGAGTTTGAGGACTATTCACGCCTCCTCATTGCTGATATCCCAGGCATCATTGCTGGTGCCCACCAAAACCGAGGCCTTGGACTTGAATTCCTACGCCACATCGAGCGCACAAAGGTCCTCCTCTTTATCGTCGATGGCTCGGGCATCGACGGCCGCTCTCCTATCGATGACCTCCGCGTCCTTCGGCAAGAACTTGCAGCCTATGATCCTGAGCTATTAGCACGACCCTACGTTGTTGCCCTCAATAAGGTCGATACGGAAGAGGGGCTAGCAGCGGCTGTCGCCTTTCGCGAAGCCTACTCTCTCGATGCGCCACTCTTTGAAATCTCCGCCCTCTCAGGTTTTAACCTAAAACCTCTCATCTCCCGTCTTAGGCTCATGGCAGGGGGTCTCCCAGCCGCAAGGCTTGAGTGGGTTAGTTCTGTAGCCATTAACTCCGCTCGGACTTAAACGCTTCTTTATACGTCCTTTACATGGTCAATCGAGCCATTGAATTTTAATAGTTTTTGATTTAAAATAAAATAGAAATTATATGATTCTGATGGGCTTTTTTCTTTATGTAAAGCGGGGTGGTAGTTGTAATGGAGTTAGTAGGACCCAGGCCGGATCCTTTGGACAAGCCATCTGTCTTGCCAAGCGAGGTTGCAGTGGATTCGCTGGCTCCCTCTCTTTTTGCCTCCCATACTCGCGTGCAAAAAGGGGGTGAGAGGTCACGTGGCAGCGGAGGCCCTGACCGGGCCATTAGTGCGGCTCCTTTGCGCCGTCGCAGCGCCCCTCTCCTCCTTAGAGTAGATGACTCTTTGCAGCAATCACTCGATACCCACCAGGAAAAGGATGAGCTCCAAACGCTACTATCTGAGACTGAGCTTCTTGAAAAGAGAGAGGTCCTTTTTTCCTTAGAGGAAATTGTTGTTGCTGCAATCGCCCGTGAAAGGGTGGCCCCCGAAGGATTAGCTTGCTCAATTGCTAGCCAATGGATCCAGAATGGCCGATCTCACGTTTTTGCCGACCCTTTGCGCTCCATTTTAGAGCTGGCAGTCAATTCTCTAGACGCCACGCTTCCCCCAAGCGAGCAAACAGGCAAGTTTGGGATGGGCTTTATCTCCATACTTGCTCTCCTCACTTCAAGTGATGAGCCCGCTTGTCAGATTGAGATCAAAACAGCCTATTACCATAAGGGGGAGCTCTTCTCTTATCGAGTTACCTTAAAGGCTGATGAGGAGGGCGCCATTCACGCCACCTTCTCCCTCTCTGACAAAGAGGCGCTGGGGACCTCAATTACCATTACCCCTCTCTCACCTGATGAGAAATTTTCGCAGAAAGGGCTGACAAAGCTCGCTAAATACCTCTACTACCTCCAATTTCATCCCCATGGATGTGTGGAGATCAGCAGCTCTATTGCTGGCTCGAGGGCAAGGCGTCGCGCAGGATTGTCTAGGAGCCGCCCTCAGGTAAAGATAGGGCTGCAGCCGCACGAGCTCCTTGTTTCCGATGGAGGTTGTGGGATCTCCCTCGAATGCGCTCTCTCACATCTGCTTATCCCAAGCTCTTCTAGCAAATCAAAGAAGGGGGAGAGGGCAGGCTTTCTATCACAGCCGGCAGCTCCTGCCCAGATGGTGGTCTTTCATGGCAAATTAGATGAGAGACGACCCCATCTGATTGCAACAGTTGGAGGGGTGGTGGTGGTTGATCTACCTCTTCACTCTCCCCATCTTGCAGAGGGGAGTAGTGATCTCCTCCTCTCCTTTCCATCTGGGACAGGGTTGACACTGGCACGAAATGCAATTGAGTTTACCTCATCTGATGGCGGGGCTGAGCGCGCGCTTCAATCAATTATCAAGGCGAGCATTGAGTTTGCCTTGAATGAGCCCGAAGAGGCGACCTCCTTAATACCTCTTCTCTTCTATGGGCTCATGGCCTTTGAGGAGAAGCTGCCCCCGTCCTATCGGGGGAGCTTTTCGGCATGGATGCAACGCGAATTGATCACACAACTTGCGGGCCGCCCCGAACTCATTGTGGCGCCACCAGATGCCAAGGAGAGGTTGGGCTCTCTCCTCGCCCCACATATCGCCCCTAGAGGACTTAGGCTCCTGGGTCTTCCGAGTGGGATTGTGGGAGGGGATTTTTCACGCTTTGAGGAGGTGGTCTCCGATCAACTAGAGAGTACTGAAAAGGGGAGAGGCCGAGAGCTTCAGGAGAAGGGCTACAAAAAGGAGATCATTCGGGATTTCCATCTCATCTTTGTTCCGGATCGCGTCTTAGATGATGGGGGAGGAGTGGCGCGCCTATCACACC
>JAKBAF010000178.1 GCA_021809305.1 bacterium | reverse complement strand
TGCACCCCGCGCAAATTGGCCTGGATCATGGGATCAAACCGCCTCTCATGCAACCCCAAAAAGAGGAGGCGGGAGAGCGAGAGGAGCTTCCCAAGACCGCTTGCGCGATGGTCTCGGAAGAGGAAGAGGGTGCAAAGCTCAGCTGGTCCATCATAGATCTCGTGGATATGCAGAGCTGAGATAGGGCGATCATATGAGAGGTGTGGCCCCGCTGCTACGTCTTGCTCGATACGAAAGACCACTTGAGGGATATAGCCGCCGGTCTTTGAAAGAGTCGCGCAGCAGCCAACCACCTCATGTGTCTCGCTCTCTTCCATGACAAAAAAATAGAGCTCACCATTTGGTCGGAGAGGTTCGATTGAAAAAGAGAGGCGCGAGAGTTCAAGCTTCTGCAGTAGTCTCTCGGTGTCATTGACAAGGGAGACAATGCCGCCAGAGCTTGAGGCCGCCATCTTCTTGATTGCTGCGAGGTCATCCATTGTTGCGGGTCGAACAACCTTCATCAGCCGTCCTCGCAAAGAAGGGATTCGATGATTTCGGCAACCTCATCGATATCCTCCTCTCGAATGCCGCCAGCTGGTAGGAGAAAGCGGATGCGCGTCGGATGGCTTCCTGCGATAAAGCCAATCACACCTGCGTTAAAGAGCCTATTTGCAAAATCGACGCTCCTTTCATAGGAGCCATCATAGGGGGTAAAGGCAACCATTGTCCCGATACCAAAGGGCCCTCGGATGCGGTCTGGCATCTTGCGGTGTAGCGCCTCAAGTCTTGCTTGAAAGAGGGCGCCAAGGCGCATGTTCTTGCCATCGCTCCCAAGATAGCCATCGTGGATCAGCGATTGGAGAATTGCTAAGGCGGCATGAAGGCTTGCGCTGCTCGCGATAAAGGTCTGAGAGAGCAGGCCGGGGCGGGGTTTGTCTTTTGAGCGGAAGAGGGTAGCGCAGACCTGCGTCAGTTTCCCAACGGTTGCAATATCGACAAGCTCGCTTAAGGCAAAGTGCTGGTAGGCAAAGAGATGGTCTGTCCTCCCAAAGGACTGCACCTCATCGGCGATGATGAGAATCCCTTCCGCTCGGCAGAGCTCCATAAGGGGGGCAAAGAAGCTGCGCGCTCCGGGATAGACCCCACCCTCTCCCTGGATAAGCTCCAACATGAGCGCAGCGTGCTGTTTGGGGTAGCGCCTGAGATGCTCCTTAAGGCACGCCATCGCCTCGAGGAGGCTCTCCTCAGGCCTCTCGTGCGAGAAGAAGGGGAGGTAATCAACGAATATGGGGGTGGGGAGCCCTTCGCGATACTTAGCAGTATCTGTGATTTGAGCAAGAGCCAGTGTTCGCCCTGCAAAGCAGCCATTGAAGGCAAGGAGTCTTGTACGTGGATAGTTTGCCTGAAAGGCGATCTTTAACGCATTCTCACAGGCCATGGCACCGGATGTAGAGAGAAAGCAGTGGTCAAGTTGGGAGTGTTGTGCAAGGAGGCGCATGAGGGTGATCGCTTCGCGATTCTGCTCCAGATTGCCTTGCATCACGATGTCATCGAGCGCAGCATCAATTGTTGCGCTCAAGAGGAGGGGAAGGCTGTGGCCAAAATGGACGCCCACCCCGCTTATGAGGTCGAAGCGATGGCTACCGTCGGCAAGCTCGACAAGGGCACCCCTGCCAATTCCACTCCCAATAAGAGGGTGAAAGAGTGGGGCGCCCCGGAGCTCTTCGGCGGAGCGTATCCATTCATCATAGCTTGCCTTGAGGCTAGCCTTTGCCGGCCTGATCCCTTTTATCTCCTGTTGGGCGGCAGCGCACGCCTCCATTAGAAGCCGCTTCGCCTCAACCACTCGGCTGTCTCCGCGCAACTTCTCTGCAATCAGCTGGTCCATCGGCTCCTTGAGGGCATATTAAGCTCGCCGCTCGCAAGCTTTAGCAAGTAGTGGGTCACAAGAGAGGCTCTTTCACTCAAACTCGAGAGGGTGGCGAACTCTTTGCTAGAGTGGGTCTTCCCACCCCTGACACCTAAATTATCGCACGTTGGTAGGCCAAGAGATGCGATAGAGTTTCCATCGCACACTCCACCAGTTTTTTGCCACTCAACTTTCATACCAAGCTCTCGACCTGCGCCCTTAAGCCCAGTTAAGAGCTCCATCGTTGCCTCATCGCACACCTTAGGGGGGCGGAACATCTCCCGATGAACCTCAATGAGGACGCCGCGCGATTGAGCCACCTCCTGTGCTGCCGCATCGATGCGATGTAAAGTCGCATCTATGTCAGCCTTGTACCAGGCGCGAATCATAGCGTGGCAGACAGCCCGATCAGCCACGATATTGGCGGCAGCTCCCCCGTTGATTAGGCCTGGGTTGAAGATAATACCGGATGCCTCGCTGCTTAATGGCTCGAGGAGGTGTAGAAGATGAGTGAGAGCGTAGATGGCGCTGCGACCCTCAAAAAAATCCCGTCCGGCATGGGCGGCTAGCCCTTTGACCACAAAGGTGAGATGGCCCGATCCCATGCGCGCGGAGACAAGCGATCCATCACCTAGTGCTGGTTCAAAGAGGAGGGCGAGCTGTTTGCCAGCAGCTGCCTCTTCCCAAAGCATGCGCGATCCTGGCGATCCAATCTCCTCATCTGGTGTGATCAACAGCTCCCAGCCGATATTTTTACCCAAGGGCGCTCTATCTAGGGCTTCTAGTAGAGTAAGAAGAAGGGCAAGGCCTCCTTTCATATCAGCAACGCCCTCGCCCTCAAGGGTGTCGTTATCGACCCGGCGTGGAAGAGGAGGGTTCTTACTTGGTGGATAGACGGTGTCGTAGTGGCCTCCGACGAGGATTTGAAGGGGGGCCTCTTGCCGGCACCGCATGTGCAGCACCTCGCCAAGAGGGCAGCTCACCTGCTCTCCCTGCAATGAGATCGAGTTGACTGGAGGGAGTGGTAGGAGGGTCGCTGCGCCGTCTAGGACCGAAAAATCATGGCGTAGAGCGTGCACCATCTCTTGCAATCCACTTAGATTGTGGGAAAAAGAGTTAATGGAGGACCAGCGAATCAGGCGATCGACCATGACATCCTGCTGGGAGCGAATCCAATTTAAATCCGAATCCAAAGCCTCCTCCTTACAGCTTTATTGAAGGTGAGAGTAAGAGAAGGAGCAAATTTTACAATATAAACTATTTATTTTTATCCCTTAGTGAGATGCTGGCTTGCCTTTTTGTTAGCCAAATATCTCGTGGGCTGTTAAATCCCATTCTCGGTACTTCCGATGGAGGGGCTGAAGCGCTTTTGAGTCATTGGAAGAGGGTATCAATGAGCCAGCAGGAGGAAAGGTGAGGGTTCAAAATAGACTGCGCAAAGTTATCGTCGACAAGATGTTAAAGGGCCAGAAAAACGCCTGTTACGTCTTGATCACTTGCGGAGAGCCGACAGATGATGGCAAGATGCAAGTGGAGCTAACGTATGAAGGAGATTCAGATCTTGCTTCATATCTTGTTGATGCTGCCCAATCTTACCTCGAGGAGGAGGACTTCCCTCTCGAGTAATAAATTTCAAGTATTACCCGCATGACCTGCTTTAAAAGTCGTTTTGAAACATGACCCATTTTAAAAGCGGTCTAAAGAGGGTGATTGAATCGCCCTTCATCTGGCTGATATGTGGCTTTTTAGGCCTTGCTGCGGCGTTTTTTGTCGCAGGCTTAAGAGCTGGGTCGCCTCTTTTGGTCTCTGGCCCGCTCCTTCTAATATGCATTCCACTCTCTCTTATCAGATTTCGCCTTCTTTACATCGCCTATCTACTTCT
>JAKBAF010000177.1 GCA_021809305.1 bacterium | reverse complement strand
TTTCCTACGAGGCTGAGCTTGGTCAGGTTGCAGCCGTGCTTGCCGATCCACTTGAGAGATTCTGAGGTGATCTGGCAGTCGTAGATCTCAAGCTCTCTAAGAGGTGAATCCTCCCTAGCAAGCGCTTTAACGACATCATCGCCAAAGTTCATAGAGGAGAGGCGGACCGATCGCAGCTTGGTAAGCGAAGAGAAGAGGCTGGCAAGCGCCTCACCTGTTACCTCAACCGCCGAGCTGCAGGAAAATTGCTCAAGGTTTGGGCTGTGCGCCTTTATAGCCTCTATTTCTTTATCCAAAAGCCATTTAGCTTTGCCAAGAGAGAGAGTCTTTAGCTTCTCTCCTCTTATTTTAAGAAATTTAATGAATTCTCGGTGGGACAGCTCACTAAATTTCTTTACCTCAAGCCGGGTTAACAAGGGAAATTTCTTTGCGACAGCTTCCAAATTACCCCCAGCGTAAAGAGTGTTACAGTTAAGGCTTTCTGTGGAGAACGTCTTTACCTTGATGTTCTCAAACCCGAAAAGATCGATATCGGAGGCCGTATCGATATGTTCCAGCAGGGCGTGGCTTTTGCGGATGTTACAGAAGCTGTCAACCTCCACAGGTTCGCTTAAGAGGCTTAGTCGCCTCAATGTGGTACAGGTAGAAAGAAGCAAGGGCAAAGGCTCATCTCCCAGGTCTAAATAGTGAACCCCAAAAGAGGTGAGATTAGGGCAGAGGGATGCAAATGGAAGGAGGTTAAGGCGGCTCCCCTCTACTCTCGGCCAAGTGAGCTGTAACAGATTTGAAAACACCGACTCTGCATGACGGCGGGCCTGATCGGCGATGAGACAAAGCACCTCCTGGAGTTTCTCGCCATCAGAGGCGTGCCTTAAATCAAGAGAGGTCAAGTTAGGAGACCTTTTGAGAATGGATTGTAGGGAGACGGGATCCACTTTGGCTAGAGCTAGCGGACCAAAGCCTTTGAGAGCCGAAAGATTGGCTGTCAATATGCATAACTCCAAGGGATGGAAAGCGTCATCGATGTCTGCAACTTCGAGCCACTCAAGTTGATGCAACTTCATTAGTAAAGGCAAGCTTGAGCGCTTGTACACCTTCCACGGCTCGCCGAGCGGGTCGACTGCATTGAAGCTCTCATCAATGGAGAGAAGCCGTATTGGCAAGCGGCAGCTGCGAAGCGCAGGAAAGCTCGTTAAAATGAGTTTGAGAGTCTTATCGTCTATTGTCAGCCTTTCAAGAGAGAGTGAGGTGAGTGAGCTGCCCTCCATGTTTTTGGCAAAAGACCTAAGAAAGCCTTGCCTGCCCAGCCAACTAAGTAGAGGAGTGTTAGAAAAGCACATCTCTAAAGGGGGAAGGTCAGCCCCTAGCACTTGGGGGAAGGGTGTTGAAGACTTGAGTGTGAGTAAACGAGCTAAAGCAATATTAACGAGAGTGGGAGGCCTATTTGGATGGCTGCCTGGGAGACGCGCTAAAATCGACTGCCGTCCTATGGCTGCTTCATCTAAGAGAATTGGAAGGGAAGATGGGGTTCTAATTTCGGAGAGACATTTTCGCTTTGCATCTTGCCCTGAAGCTCCGGAGGAGATTACATAGGCTGTGATGGAGGTATTAGATGGAGCGGCTGGCGGGGTGTAGAAGGGTATGGGGGTAGCTGGTGATGAGGCAGGTCTAGTGGGAAGTTGAAAATAGCTTCGTGTTATTTCCTTTAGCGATTCATTGCGACTTAAACAGAATGAAAAAAGCATGTTAATTAGCTTGAATTTGTTGTTAAATCGGCTAATTATTTCAAAGCTGCCGTCTACTGTCAATGTGAAAAAAAAACTTATGTTGTAATGAACATCTTTCTTTTAAACAGCAAACAATTAGATCTCTTGTAAAGAGGCGATCATTCTAGGCCTCAATTACTTGGGTCTGCACATGGCTTGGAAAGTAGGCTGCGGTATTCACGGTGCTTACACTCTGTCTGAACTCAGTGAACTCCTCGAGGTTTGGAAGAGATTCAGATATGAGCCTAATATGCTCGTGATCAAGACTATAGCCAAAGCAGCAGGAGCGAAGCTGGGGCAGCTTTTTTGCAAGTTCCGCAAACATCTCACCTGTCAGACCATTTCCTACGAGGCTGAGCTTGGTCAGGTTGCAGCCGTGCTCGCCGATCCACTTGAGAGATTCTGAGGTGATCTGGCAGTCGTAGATCTCAAGCTCTCTAAGAGGTGAATCCTCCCTAACAAGCGTTTTAATGACCTCATCGCCAAAGTTCATAGAGGAGAGTCGGACCGATCGCAGATGGCTAAGAGAGGTAAAGAGGTTGGCGAGCGCCCCACCTGTTACCCAAACTGCCGATCCGCAGGAAAACTCTTCGAGCGCTGGGCAGCGCACCTCGATAGCTTTTATTTCGCTATCCGTGAGCCATCTAGCTTTGCCAAGAGAGAGGCACTTAAGCCTCCTATTTCCTTTTTTAAGGAACTTAATGAACTCTCGATCGGACAGCTTGGTGATTTCCCTTGCCTCAAGTCGCGTTAAGGAGGAAAACTTCTGTGCCAGTTCTATCAAATTATCTGCAGCCTCCAAAATGTTACAGACAAGGCTGTCTGCCGAGAACTCTCCTAATTTATCATCTTCAAGCCCATCAAGATCGATCTCAGAAGCAGTGTCGATATGTTGTAGTAAAGTGAGCCCCTTGTGGGTGGTTGTACAATTGATACTGTAATTCTCGTTTAAAGGTGAGCTCAGGAGGCTCAGCCTCCTCAATTTGGTGCAGGTAGAAAGAAGTGAGCGGAGAGGCTCATCTCCTATCTCTAAATGGTGAACCCCAAAAGAGGTGAGATTAGGGCAGAGGGAGGCAAATGGAAGGGGTTTAAGTGCGCTCGGCTTCACTCTTGGCCAAGTTAGTTCTAACAAATTCGAAAATTTCAGATCTCTATCAAGTCGGACCTGATCGGCGGTAAGACAAAGCGCCTTTTGGAGATTCTCGCCATCAGAGGCGTGCCTTAAATCAAGGGAGGTCAATCCAGGGTGCCTTGCGATAATAAACTGTAGTGATGTTGGATCTACCTTGGCTAGGGCTAGCGGACCAAATCCTCTAAGAGCTAGAAGATCAGCCGCCAGTAGACATAGCTCTAAGGGTTGAAAGGCGTCATTGATGTCTGCCACTTCGAGCCACTCAAGTAAGGGGAGGGTCTTGATCAATGGCAAACTTGCATGCACCTTGATTGCACAGGAGCTCTCATCAAGCAAGGGAGGCTGTTTTGGCAAGCGCAGGCTGCGAAGCGCACCGAAGCTCTTTAACATGATTCCAAGGGTCTCATTATCTATTGTCAGTTTTTCAAGAGAGAGTGAGGTAAGTGAGCTACCCTCCATATTTTGGATGAAAGATCTAAGGAAGCCATGCCTGCCCAGCCAACTAAGTAGAGGAATGTTAGAAAAGCACCTCTCTAATGGGGGAAAATCAGGTCTGAGCTCCGCGGGAAAGGGTGTTGAAGGTTGGCGTGTGAGTAGCTTGTTTAAAATAATATTAACAAGTGTAGGGAGCTTATTTGGATGGCTGCCTGGGAGACGCGCTAAAATAGCTCCAGCGGAGACTGCACGGGCTGTGATGAGAGCCGTGGATGGGTCCGTTGGCTGTATGTAGGGGTTAGAAACGGCTGGTGATGGGAAAGGTGCTGTTGGACCAAAATGTCTATCATAGCAATCATTTAGTGATTCATCTCTATTTAAACCAAACGCGAAAAACATACCAACCAATTTGAGTTTGTTAATAAATCGGCTGATTATTCTATAGAGAAGGATTA
>JAKBAF010000176.1 GCA_021809305.1 bacterium | reverse complement strand
TCTCACCTTAAGATCGATCACCTCCATTTTCTCACCCGCACGCACGGGTTCGATATAGAGGAGAAAAGGGCGACCCTCCGCTACCGTTCGCGTCCGGATCGTCACAGATGAGGCCGTTTTAAAGATCTGGAAAAAGCCATTTCCCATCTCCCCAACAAGGCCCAGCTGCTTTGACTTCTCGCTAAAGTTTGGCAACAAGAGGTTGGTCATAAGTGAGCGAAGATCAGAGAAGCCCACCGGATCTGATATCTTTAGCATGAGCTGCGCAAGACCCTCCTCCCGGGCCTGCACGATCTCAATGTAGACATTAATGGAGCCAGATCCTCGTGAAGAGCCCATATAAGCATCTAATCCATTTTGCACAGTCTCAAGGAGAGAGGCTTCAAGGGGATCGCGCTCACTCCCATGCTCAATGCATTGGTTAATCACATTGACCCCTGTCGCCAAGGGCGCAGAGCGCACCTCGGCAAGCGCTGCTTGCAGATCGCCCCGCTCTAAGGCGTTTCGAAACTTCTCAGCTTCAGCAAACGCAATATGGATCAGCTGACCACAGGAGAAGGGGGCCGCCTCTTTGACCGCATTCGGTAATCTTTCAAGAGGGTGGGGCTGTAGCCTTGTGGACCACTGCGGCATGGAAAGAATATCATAGAAGAAATCAGTGCCCACAGCGTAGAGCGAGGAGGCGTGGTCCTTAAGAAATTCCCCCGGATAAGAGTACCGCTGCTGACACTTAAGTCCTTTGGTTAGCAAACGCTTTTGCTCCTGACGACTGCATAATCGGTAGAGGTTAGTGCGAAAGAAGAGGGTCATCCCCGCTTCAAGATGCTCTGTTTGCTGCTCAGAAAATGGAAGAAATCGATCCGCGCTGCACGATGTCAGCAGTAGCGCAAAGGCGTAGAGCTCTTCTGGTGTGCTTGCAAGCCTAAGTAAGAGCCGAAGTGTAGTGTCGGGGAAGCCGGCAGCCTTTAGCTCAGCAACAAGCGAGAGTGGGTTCGACCCTGTTGGCATCGGCAGCACAAAGGGCTCGCCGGCCGCAAGTGTGCGGTCACGCTCATCAACAGAGAGGTAGCCCGAAACCGCCCTTTGAAAGAGATCGAGGAGTTTAAGCGCCGCCTCGCCTCGAAGGGTATTGAGTAGAGAGCCTATTTGATAGAGGGAGAAGGTGGCGTCATTCCAGCCAAGGCAAACTTGCTCCCTACGGCCGGATCCATAGTGGAAGGCGAAGCGGTCATCGGGAATAACGAGAGCATCGTAGTAGGAGGCTCGAAGAGTTGAGAAGATACGAGCTACCCTCTTTTCACAAGAGGGGCTCATCGCGCCCTCATTTGCAATACGCTCCAGTAGTAAGAGCTCACGAAAGGCCTCTCCATAGTGGCTCGTTTCGGTGTCAAATAAGGTGAAGGGCGAGAGCTGCTCAGCCAGCTGCAATGGAGGAGCCGTGCAAGGCAGAAAAATCGGCTCACGTTTAGGACTATTCGAAATGTTCCTCATGGAAGGAGGGATATGCGGAGAGTCCTCGATAGAGGCCTCTAAGAGAGCGATGAGAAGCTTTTCAAGTGGAGGGTAGCTCCTATCTGGAAGGGGCCATAGTATCTCTCCTGTATCCGAAATAACCCACTTATTCTCTTGCTCGCCAGTTGAGAGCGAGACAAGCGAGAGAAGGTAGGAGGCGACAACTCTCCCCATTTGAGCTCCATTTAAAGCTGGACCTAGGTGCTCTCTCACCCGGCCAGATGTCCAAGATCCCCCTAGATCCTCACAGCTCAGGGACTCCTCCTCCTCTTCCTCTTCCTCTTCCTCGAACTCGCTCTCTTGAAACAGGCTATTTGCATCGTAAAAGGGATGGAAGCAATCGCCATCCTTATAGACAAGAGAGGCCTTGTAGCACACTTCATCTGAATTACCCTCAAGAGAGAGAAGATACTCATTAAAATCCTCTATCCCAAAAAGTATAAGGGGCGGCCAGGGCAGGCTCTGGCCGCCTGTTTTAAATCTAAAACTGACCTTATTGCGGCATACCTCTTGAATCCTCTCCGCATTCTCTTCCCAAAACTTAGCAAGGAGCTCATCGTTGAAGGGAGGCTGAAGCGGTTCCTGAATGCGATCAGCTACCGCTACGTGCCGCTTTGACCATTCTTGTGGGGGGAGGTTCGTTAGCAGCCACCTTGGCTCATCCCCCTCCCTTTCACAAGAGGTAGCCTCCAAAACGAGCTTAGAGCTCTCCCTAAGCTCGCGCCCTATCTTGTCGTAGCGACCTCTAATTTCAAGGGCGAGTCTTCTTGCGGGCGAGAGGAGAGGTGATCGCTTCTCAATGGCGCGATCGATAAATGAAAGGGGGCAAAAGAGTACATTGCGCAAGCCCAAATGGTCGCTCATCGCCTCCCCTAAGAGGGACTCGAGCCTCTCATCGGGGATAAAAAGCACCTTATGGCCAAGAATGATCCCCTCTTGGGCAGCCTGCAATTTAAGATCGCCTGCTAATTGGGCCTCTTCGCTCTTCCCCTGAACTTCATTGCAGTAACAATCGAGAAGGAGCCTCTCAAAGGCTGCAAATTGGTAGCCCACCATCTCATCGCAAGCAGGCAAAAGGGTCGGCAAGGCGAAACTATCGCCTAGCAACATTTTGAAAGCGCGATAGTGAGAGTGGGGTACGGGCACAAGATGGTCTCGCCCCCCTATCTCTTTTTCAAACTGCCTGATAAGGAAGCGAGAGAACTTACCCTGTACAACGCGAGGCAAAACACCTTCCCACTCTTTTAATGAGAGGTAGAGCCCGATTAAAAGGCCTTCCGGAAAGTTAACGGGTGCTGCAAGCACATCAGCAACAGTCTTTGCGATGGCCTCTTGAACAAGCTGCGCCTCTTTTGAGTGGTGGCCTGCAAACTCAATGGCATCTCGGCTTAAGGTCAGACGCGTCTCAGCTGGCAAGCGAAATAAGAGATCGCAGGCCTGCCCCTCTGCCCCAGGGAGCGGGCGCGATAGCTTGTGAGAAATGACAACGACCCCAGCTATCGTGATGATAAAATGAGAGTGGGTATCGTTTAACCTTTCGCGAGGGCGGGCAACTAGGGCTGCGCAGGAGGGCGGCTCGCTAAGTGGTATCGCTTGCTTTGTCGAGGAGCTTGGGACAAGAAGGGCTTTGAGCGCTGTCTCCAACGGAATCCCTCGCCCGTAATCGGCGACCCGAGCTCTACTTGGAAGGAGAGAGACCTCAACCTGAGGAGCCGCTACCGCCTCGCCAAGCTCCTCAACAAGCCCCTCGTATTGGAGTGCGACCTTCCCATGAGGGTAGAATCGCAACGCATCAAGTGGCGTTTTGAGGGCGAGGAGCTCCTCTGGATGGAAGGGGCGCATCTTTGGCCGCAGGGTGATCTGCGTTCCTGTTCTCTTAGCTAAGAGGCGCCTCCATCTAAGTGTTACTCCATCCTTGACGGCCCCTTTTGCCTCAAATTGAATTGAGTAAGCTTTTAGGGAGCCTTCGTCGAGATAGGTCGTCTCTACCTCAAGCGTGCAGGCAGGAAACTCCCCTTCTTCAAGAAAGGCGAGAATAGAGAAGAACCCCATTCCAAACTTGCCGACAGCCCCTTCCTCTCTTGTCGCATCAAGACCATTGACAACGAGTTCAACGAGCGCTCTTGCTGGACTTGCAAAGATTCGGAGGGCGGCGTCGTGGATCCAGTAGCGTGCAATCTCGCTGCTCTTCTCGCCTCTAGCATTGCAGATAGCACTTGCTACAACTTCCTCTAATGAGCAGGTGAGCTCTCCATCTAATGGAATCGCGTCAAAGGT
>JAKBAF010000175.1 GCA_021809305.1 bacterium | reverse complement strand
GGCGAGATCGATAAGAAAGGCGCGATCCTCAAACGAGAAGAATTCGCCATGCCTAAGAGAGGGAGTTTGAAAGTAGATTCCCTTAACAAGGCGCTGGACAAGGTCGGCAAGGAGCATGCGCTTTAGCACAGGGCTGCAGAAGTAGCGAGAGAGGAGGACCCCTTGGCTCGTGATTAGGCCGTCTTCGATGCTGCGCAAGAAGGGGTAGGCGGACTGCCTGTGGATGTAGCGCTCAACCATCAGCGCCTGGCGCGCACCCTGCGCTTGACCTGGAAACTCGGTCATAACAGATTCCCGTGTGATCCAGTCATGGGGTGTCAAATTCTCTAGCTGCTCACCTTTAACAACAAAGACAGAGGCCTGATCGGGGCCCGCTGGTGCTGTTTCAAAGGCGCGAAAGA
This sequence comes from bacterium, assembly GCA_021809305.1. Classification (GTDB taxonomy): domain Bacteria; phylum Chlamydiota; class Chlamydiia; order Chlamydiales; family JAFEGQ01; genus JAKBAF01. The sequence continues at coordinate 3,421 of JAKBAF010000175.1, read as the reverse complement.
GGCTCCTTGGAGACTCCAGTGCTGCCTGGAGCTGATCGCGGTCGGAGAAGAAGACGTGCTCGCGATGGGGCTCAAGGGTGTAGAACTCAAGGGGAATATCACTGATCTCTCGGATGCTGCTCCCATAAAGCTCGTAGATATCGCCGGACGCTGTGGTATCTGGTTGGAGAAGACTTGCTGAGGTGTGGCGAAAGCCCTGTGGCAAGAGCTCCTGGACAACGTGGCCAAAGACGGTTCGGATGTGGAGTGGGGCCGTCTTAACGAGTAGGAGGTGCCCCTCCTTTGCAAGGCGTGGGATGCGGGCCTTCCAATACTGGTGGAGGTCGATAAATCTGCGGACGGGAATATCCGATTCTAGGGCTCTTGCTATAGTTGGAACGAAGCCATGAATGGCGGGGTCGTACAGGGCAACACCCTCTCGAAGCCCAAGATAGGCGACTGTTCTGCCATCAATGACCTCCACAACGAGGTCGTCGCTCCCATGCATGCCGCCAAGTGAAAGGAGGGGACGACCCCACCTATCTGAGCGCCCAAACATGCGAAGGAGGTAGTCGGGGTCGCGAACGCGTCGCCTTGGATCAGCTGCAAAGAGCTTGCCAACTGCCACCCCCTTTCTTAGAAGAGCTAGCATCTCAATTCCAAGCGGATCAACGGCGATAAGAGAGATCATGGCCCGGGCAGAGCTAGCAGCCGGGTCCACTACGATATGGTCAGAAAATCCATCAAGGCCAAGCTGTGCCAGTGTGCTCTTGAGGTTGAAGGAGATGAGCTCAATATCTATGGAGAAGCCAAGAAAGGCGGGTGAGATACCCTCAAAGGCGACCTCTGCTTGAGCACTCTTTTCATCCTTGAGGTGGATGGAGATGATCTTCCCATCAGGTGTGACGAGGTCGTAGTGGGCATTGAGCAGATAGCTTTCCATGGAGTAATGTCTATTTTAAGCTTAAGCGTTATTGCAAGCGGCCGGCTTCATGGGCGCGGCGGAGGCGTTGTCTCTCTATACGCCTACTTCCTAAGACCATGCCCGATGTGGAGCAAAAAAGAAAGATGGGCAGACAGCAAAGGTCTGATGCTAATGCTAGCCGAGAAGCCTCTATCCAAGGTATAGTGCGTAGCTTTTACAACGCTTCAAGATCAGAGTCTGTGATTCGCTTTTCAAGCGATTCCCTAAGGGAGAAGAGGTGATGCGCGGCGAGTTTGTGCAGAGATCGGTTGGAACCCACGATGGGCCTTTTCACGCGGATGAGGTGACTGCCTGTGCCCTTCTCCTTCTCTATCAACAGATTGATGCCGACAAAATTGTGCGGACCCGCCTCCTATCGAAGCTTAAGGCCTGCGAATACATCTGTGACGTGGGAGGGGTCTACAACCCGGGCGAGCGCCAGTTTGACCACCATCAGGCCGAATACCAGGGGCTCCTCAGTAGTGCAGGGATGATTCTGCAATACTTTTGTGATAAGGCCATTATCGATCGTGAGGAGTACGATTTTTTAAATGACTCTCTCATACTTGGCATCGATGCGCATGACAACGGTCGGATGGAGGTCTGTCGCGGTGTCTGCACCTTCTCTCAGGTAATCTCCAACATTTTACCTGAGAGCTATGACGCCAAAGAGGACGATTTTAACGCAGCCTTCAATCGCGCCCTAGAGTTTGCCCATGGCCACCTTTTAAGGCTTCGCTCTCGCCACCGCTACACCCTGGCTGCCCGTCAAGCTGTTGCTGCATGCATGGAGCGATCAAAGGAGTGTCTTGTCTTTGATAGTAAGCTGCCCTGGCTTGATAACTTTTTTGCGCTAGGTGGTGAGCAGCATCCTGCGCTTTTTGTTATCATGCCAAGTGGCGACCACTGGAAGTTGCGCGGTATTCCTCCCGATGCGGAGCAGCGAATGAAGGTGCGCATGCCACTGCCTCTTGAATGGGCAGGACTCCTTGAGGAGGATCTTAAGAGAGTCTCAGGTATTCCCGGAGCTGTCTTTTGTCACAAGGGACGCTTTATCTCCGTCTGGCAGACAAAAGAGGATGCACTAAAAGCACTCAAATACACTCTTACCACAGGAGAGAGATGAGGAAGACGATTTTTGAGAGGATCATCGATGGGGAGTTACCGGCTAATAAGGTCTTTGAAAACGAGCAGGTGTTTGCCATACACGACCTCTATCCAGCGGCTCCTGTTCACCTCTTGATTATTTCAAAGAAGGTCATCCCTAGCTTGCAGCTGGTAGAGCCGGCCGATCTTCCTCTTGTTGGGGAGATGATTAGAGTGGCCCAGGAGCTCGCAAAAGAGTTCGATATCGCTTCGGACTATCGCCTCATCACAAATGTCGGCGTTGAGGCCGGCCAATCGATCTTTCACCTCCACTTCCATTTGATAGGAGGCCGGCATCTTGGCCTTTTAGGTTAAGGGCTTGTGAAAGGGTTCATCGGTTTAGTTCTCATCTTTCTAGTAGCGGCTCCCCTAGTTGGGGAAGAGGGGGTGAAATACCAGATTACCTGCCACCATCTTATAGGCGATGATGCAGGGAGCCTCTCTCTTATCCAGAGTGAGATCGATAGAGGCAACCCATCAGCTGCTCTCCTCTCTGCCTATGTATACGCCTGTGCCGCTTGCAATAAGAGCGGCGCAGCGCTTAGTGCCTATGCAAAGCTGCGAGAGGCTTTTCCATCTGCCCCGCATCACGATCTTCTAGAGAGCATTGCCTGGTCAATTATTGAAGAGGGGGCGGGTAGCTCCTCTCTCCTTATCCAGTTGAATAGCCTAGTTGCGGCAACGTTTTCAGATGATGCTAAGGCGCTTACCCTCATTAAACAGGGCTTTAGCTCTTGCAGCCCCCTTATTCGTGAAGCAGCAGTTAGGCTTGGCTCAGCGCTGGGTGATAAGCCGATACAGCAGGAGATTATTCGCCTTATTCAAGAAGAGCGTCATCATGATGTACGTGTGAGGGCCATCCAGGCTGCAGGCTCCATGCGCATCACATCGCTTGGACCCTATCTTGAGAGCCTTCTTGCTATCCCGAAGACCTCGCCCGAAGAGAAGAGGGCTGCTACAGAGGCCATCTGCAACTTAAAGGAGACAATTGGTGAGAAAGAGCTAAACGCGCTTGCCAGCCATCCCCGAGGTGCCCTCCGCGCCTTAAGCGCCGAGGTCGTAGCCCACCTTGGGGCAGCAGAGCTGGCCCCGGCGCTGCTCCCACTGCTTAAGGACCCCCTTCCAGAGGTGCGACGCGCAGCTGTCTCTGCTTTTGGCCATATTCGTATTAAGGAGGCCGATGGCCGGCCTCTCCTTCCAATGATGCTCGAGCGGCTCAGCGATAATGACTATCATGTCGCCCTAAGTGCGGCTTGGTGGCTTACAATCCATGGCGATCTTCGGGGACCGAAAGCTCTAAATCGCTTCCTTAGGAGCCGGTCACCTGGGGAG
>JAKBAF010000174.1 GCA_021809305.1 bacterium | reverse complement strand
TAAGCAAGATAAAAGGATGGATCTGGGCCCCCTATCTATCGCGCGACCACCTAAAAGCCCTGCTCTATGATAGCCACCACACAAAGAGCCTCTTTCACATCAATCCTCTACAAGAGTACCTTGCTCTCTTCCCAGAGCTCGTCTCACACAATCCAGCCGATGAGCGCATCAATGTACCAGGAACTGTTGCCGAGACGAATTGGACCTACAGATTTCGCCCCTCAATCGAGGAGATTGCAAACCACCCTGACCTCTCTGGAATGATCAGAGAGATCCTCACTTAAATAACAGCTGGTAGGGAAGATGTAACTGTGCGCTATTTCACCCTCTGCTCGCTTCTCAGCATCTTGCTTGGGGCACTACCCGTTTCATCGGATACGCCCGCCCATATTGCGGCCCTCTACCGAAGGCTCGACCCCCTCTCCATCCCAGAGCTCATTGCCTTCCACGAGCTCTACCCTGAGACGCCCGAAGGAGAATCAGCGCAAGCGAGCGCATGGGCGCTCCTAACAGGTGAGAGCAGCCGCCGCAGCGCAACGCTCGGCCCCCTCTTCTCCCCAACCCTTATCCTCTCACTCCTTGCCCCCTTTACAAGCCTCCAATTTGATGGTGCGTGCGATATCGGAGATGAGGAGCTTGAGCTTGCGGAGCGCCTGGGACGCCGCCTCCCTAACCACAGCCTTAAAGGCCACTGGATTATCTCCAAAGAGGAGCTACTCGCCCTTCCACCAGATGAGGTCTCGCTGAGCCGAGGCCTTCTCATCACACTCTTTGGCGGGCAACCAGGTGGTGAGCGTCTTATCCGTATCTATGAGGCGCTACTTGATGTGATGGCCCTGCAAATTCTTCCCCGGGCCCCACTTAATTCATCCCCCGAAAAAAAGATCGATGCGATCAACCACCTCCTCTTCTCGCGCCTCCGCCTCCGTTTTCCCCCGCACAGCCTCTACAGCAAGGAGGTCGATCTCTACACCTTCCTCCCCTCTGTTCTTGAATCCAAACGGGGGGTCTGCCTCGGGGTCTCCACACTCTACCTGGCACTTGCGCAGCGTCTCGCTCTGCCACTAGAAGCTGTGACCCCTCCTGGCCATATCTACCTCCGCTACCGAGATGCAGGGCAGACAATCAATATTGAAACCACCCACCGAGGGGTCGACCTCCCCACGACGCGCTACCTCTCTATCCACACCCGCGACCTTCAGGTCCGCAATATCAAGGAGGTTATCGGCGCTACCTTCTTCAATCAAGCCGCCTCGCTCTGGCAGCGAGGCTTGGCTCAAGAGGCAAAAGCCGCCTATGAGACCGCCCTTGAATTTCTTCCAACCGACCCGCTTGTAAAAGAGTTTCTCGCCTACCTTACCCTGCTAACCGGGAATCTTGAAGCGGGCCTCCGCCTTGGTCAAGAGGCACTCGCCACCCCCTCTGGCTATACGATCGGCGAGGGAGGCTCTCTAGAGGATCTACTCTCCAATAAGGTCGACCTCGAAGGGATCGAGGCGATCTACATGTGGGTAGATGAGAGCCGAGAGTCGATTCTCGCAAAGCAGCAGCGCATTAAGGCAACGCTGGATCGCCACCCCGAATTTCGCGGAGGCCTCTTCCATCTTGCCATCACCCACCTCCAGCTTGGTCGCACCCGCGAGGCAGCAGCTGCGCTCGAAACGCTCCATTCAATTGACAAAGAGAACCTTATCGCCCTCTTCTACCTCTCTAATATCCATGCCGCTCGCCACGACTACCCCAAAGCATGGGACTACCTCAGGCAAGCGGAGGCCCAGGCCTCTATAGAGCGCCTTGCACCAAAGGTCCTGAAGGAGCTGCGCTCAGCGCTAAACAGCGTTTGCCCGGAATAGCCGCAAGAGGTAAGAGAGAATCATGATGCATCATGAAGGTGACCCCCCAGAAGATGAGCTGACAAAGCGTGCCGAAGAGCTCGAAGAGGCGATTATGGGCGGAGTGCCGCCCGATAAGGTCAAAGATAAAGCGAAGCGCTTAGCTCAACAGATCCTCCACCACTTAGAGGATCAGCGCGAAAGCCCAATTGAGCAGCGCCGCACCCTCGTTAGACTTGCCCAAAAAAAAGTTGTCTTCAAAATACTGCAAGAGAGCGGCCTTATCGAGATTGATCTCGACCCCAACCTCGGCCGCGTCGTCATTAAACTTGCCGCCGATAACGACCTTTCTGATCTGATGGATCGCGCTAACTCAGCCGACGTCCTCCATGCGCCAAACGCCCCCTTTATCCGTGTCTTTCGGCAAGATCTAGGGCCGGATAAAAAATGAGATAAAGCGCGCCCCAAGGATCAGAGATCACCTTACCTCCGATGCTTCTTAGGAACAGTTACGCCCACCTTCGCACAAAGCTCTCTCCCCTTCTCAAGTATCCGCTGCTTTTTGGCTGCGTCACAACCCGTAAAGTCAAGTTTGCTAAATTCAACTCTAAAACTGCCTGCCCACATTGCGTACATTTCCACACCTTCCGCACTAACCGCAAGCTCAACAACCTCAAGAAAAACGGGTCTATAGGAGAGAGCTTTGCTCTTATGCTCGAAAAATTCTCTAATGATCCTATTAAAATACTTCCAATTCTTGTCTGTGCTAAAAGACTTGGCAAGTCGTGCCAACTGAGGGTGGTAGGTCTCTGGAGCCTTCCAATGAGGGTCGAACTCGTCCTCCCGAACAGAGTCGAGGACATCACTTAGATTTTCAGCCGTGATCTCACCCTCCTTCCAGCTACCCGCAAGGAAGCACACTTTGATGTGCTCTTGAATGGCGTTTTTCACATCCCGATTCGTACAGTTTTCTAATAAATCCAATGAGAGGAGGAGTGGATATCCTTTAAGCGCCTTGCCGAGTATCGCCAAATGCGCTTTGAGGTCGACCTCTGGAGAATCCTTATCAATATCTTGTAAGTAAACACCATTCCGAGCTAAACGAGTAATACATCCACAGAGGGCTTTAAGAATAACTCCTTGCTCCCCTTCAGTCATCATCAAACTCGTCTTAATCTCCAGCATGATCTCGATAATCTCTGGAGAGGATGCGCTATTTACAAAAACCGTATTTCTTTTATCGACGGAGCAAGTAGTCGCGAGCTCCTTTAATTTGTCAGGCTGCTCGCTATAGGCTGACTGCAGTAGAGGAATTAGGCATTCAGGGTGGATTGTCGCCATCACATCAAGAGAGAGCTTATCTTGAGCTTGGTTCATCGCGACATCGAGCTTTGCACGCATTTCTCTCTGCTCATTAGAATGTTTTTCTATGTTTCTATAGGAATAGACCTCCTGAGCAAGCGCCTTTAAGACGATAACCAGCTTCTTGGGCTCATCCTTGACTGCATTCAAGATGACCTCAAACTGCTTCCTACATGCATACTTAACGAACCCATAGAGCTCCACGTTGCTAGCTTCCTTGACTTTATCGATTTCTGCTGGACCGGCTCCTCCCGTGTTGAGGAAGATCTCCATTTGAAGATCGTTGAACTTATCCAATTCAAGAGGCTCACCAGCCAAGGCTATAAGCGATCGCTCAGCAAGCGCGCTCGCCAACATCTCATCCCGCTGCTTCCTTTCACTTGCTACCCGACTATAGGCGACGCTCTCACCAATAAGGCCAAGCGCAACGAGGACCGCCGCGCTTGGCAGCAGTTTTTTTGCCTCCAATAGATTAAAGCGCCTGCCAAGAAAGAGACGATCGATGGCGGCAAGGCCTCCAAAAAGCATAGCTCCTACAGCTGCACCTGCTATCCCTGGATGCTTTGAAACTCCATCACATGCGACCATCTCTAAATCCCCTTTGCTATTGAAAAACTCTCATAGGAGTCCTAATTATTTCCATTCATAATCTCATGTTATAATGA
>JAKBAF010000173.1 GCA_021809305.1 bacterium | reverse complement strand
AGTGAAGAGAATCGCGCCGCACGCGCAGGTGATCCGATAGACGGGCAAGTTCATCATGAAGGGCGTGGTGCTCCCAGGGGTGATTTAAGCGAATTTCACCAAGGGAGGCGGCACTTGCCGAAATGGACTCCCACTGAGTAAGAGAGGTCGTCTCTATCAGAGTCTCTCTTAGCCCTTTGAGCTCTCCCAAGAAGGAGAGCTGCATCTCTTGTGGTGGAGGAGTAGATCCAAGAGAGTAGATAGCCCCTCCAACAAGGAGAGCGGCGGCGGCGGCCCCTCCTTGCTCCCACCGCGTTAGCTGCGCACGATAGTGAGCGATCGCTCCTAGGGCTACCACAACCTCTGTAAGCGCCAGCAGCGTTGTGATCTGGCAACTTCCACCGGCAGGTGACCCTGCTTGCTCTCTAACAGTTTCCATCTCGACATCTAAACTTGATTATTTACTGTATGATAATACATCAACGCTTGATTTAAAACAATTTATTTATGCTGTTAGCTGCAGATAATTGCGAGGTGATCTCGTTGATAAGCCCCCGCCAACCGCTCTCGAAGGTTTTAGCGTCCACCTCCCCTGGAAGAAAGGAGGGGGGCGTCTGAAAGTGGAAGGCTTTGCAATCAATGCCTTTCATGCGACAAGCAGTATCCACAGAGACCACGTTCTCTGCCCGATCATCGACAAAAAGGAGCTGCCGAGGAGTGATATCGATCTCAGAGAGAAAGGCCAGAAGAACCTCACCCTTAGAGCTCACCCGGCCATTGGCAAAGATGACCCCCTCTCGGAAGGAGGGGGGGTGTCCAAGAAATGAGGGAAGGGAGGTTAGAGAGAAAGAGGCCTTACCCGGAAAGGCCGCAGCAAAATCAATGCCAAGCGATCTAAGTTTTGCAATCCGCTCCCTCTCGTACACCTCCCCCCCAAGAGAGGCTGTCAAGGCGATGGCCTTGGCTCCTCCCTTCGCAATATCTGCCAAAAAAGAGGGCGTGCACGGCTCTAGGAGGCGAGAGGGGTAGGATTGCGCAATCGCATTCATGCAGAGGTACTTCTGCTCATCATCTAAGGGTGACCACATCGATCTAAAGAGCGCCTTGAAGCGAAACATATTCGCGCACTGGAAGGCGGGCTCCTCACAAACAACAAGCGTCTCATCGAGATCAAAGACAAAGAGATGACCCTCTCCTACCTCCTCCCCAACTGCTTCCATTAGCTCTTGCACGGAGTAGAGGGTCGATAGACGGGTTGGAGTGGTAGACATGGCTATTAAAATCACCTAAAATTCGGTTAGACTGGAATTTTGCAATCACCTCTTGATAATATCCTTAAAACCACTTTAACCTGGAGTCCATCTAATGTAGCAACAAGGGGGAACTCGATGCCCGACTCATTTACGACACTGAATTTGGACCCCCTCAAGAGCGTCTCTCTTAAAAACGAGCCCTTCCCCTACATGATAATTGATGACATCATTCGGCCCGAGGCGCGGGGTGAGGTGGTAAATAGCTTTCCCTCACTAGCTAAACGCGGGAGCTTTCCCTTAAGCTCGGTCACCTGCAAAGGCTCCTTTGCCACCTTGATCGATGAGCTTCAGCGCCCAGAGCTAAGAGAGATGATTGGAGCGCGATTTGGCATGGACCTCCAAGATAGGCCTCCGATGATCACCGTCCGAGGCTATACGACGATGAGGGATGGCCACATCCACGTTGATTCCACATCAAAGCTGATCACACTTCTTCTCTATCTCAACCCAAATTGGCAGTCAAAGCAGGGCTGCTTGAGGCTCCTCTACAACAACCACGATCTCAACACTTACGCTGCAGAGGTTCCTCCAGAGGCTGGGCGCTGCCTGATCTTTAAGGTAACCCCTAACTGCTGGCATGGCCACGAACCCTTTGTCGGTGAGCGCCGCACCATCCAGCTCAATTACGTCACATCAGATGGAGTGGCCGAGCGTCAGATCAAGCGCCATCGCTTCAGCGCATTCCTTAAGAAATTTCTTTTACCCAAGAAAGATGAAGCGCCTTCTACTCGTTAAATTCACCTCACTCGGTGACCTGATCCATGCGCTCCCAGCTATTAGCGATGCCCATAGCGCCTTTCCTGAGATGGAGCTGGATTGGGTTGTCGATGAGAATTTTCAAGAGATCGCAAGATGGCATCCAGCTGTAAAAAACGTTTTTACAACAAACCATCGCAAATGGCGCGAGGAGCTCTTCCGCCCTAAGACCTACCTCTCTCTCTACAGCCTTGCAAAATCCTTGCGGCAAACTAAATACGATCTTGTGATCGATGGCCAAGGCAATTTTAAGACCGCCCTGCTAACCCTCCTTACAAGAGGGGTAAAGGTGGGCTTTGATAAGGACTCCGTTAGAGAGCGCATCGCCCATTACGCTTATGACAGGAGGGCACCAGCCTCATGGCAGGCGCACGCAATTGACCGCCTGCGAATGCTCTTTGCCTTTGCGCTAGGCTACCCTCTCCCCGGAACGCCTCCCAATTTTCAGATCCAGCAAGAGAGGTTCATAAAGCCAGCAATCGATCTTCCCCCCTCCTACCTCTTCTTCGTCCACAATGCCAGCTGGGAGACCAAGCTCTGGCCGGAGGCCCATTGGATAGAGCTCATCAAAGAGGCCACAAGCGCTGGCTATCAAATTCTCTTACCATGGGGAAGCCCGGGTGAGAGGGAGCGGGCAGTGCGACTCGCCATCTCACCTCAGGTTACCGTCTTGCCAAGGCTCTCCCTTTCAGAGATCGGTTATGTGATTGCGCAGGCTAGAGCTTGTGTCTGCATGGATACGGGGTTAAGCCACCTCGCAGCCGCACTTAATGTCCCAGCGCTTACGCTCTACGGATCAACCGACTCGGGGTTAATTGGTGCGAGCGGCCAGAACCAGCTCCACCTCCAATCCGATCTGCCTTGCGCGCCGTGCCAAAAGAAGAGCTGCGCCTATCCAAGTGCCTCTCTTAATCCGCCCTGCTTAGCGAGGCTTACCCCAGAGAGGGTCTTTGGGCAGCTTCAAATGCTGCTGAAAGAGAATCAGCTGGTTGCCATTGACAGTAAGTAGATAGAAATTTTTATAGAGGCGCCCATGTTTCAGAGGCAGATTGCAAACAGCTTTATTGTAGCCCTCCTGCTCAGTGCGCCGCTCTTTGGATCACTTGAGAATTCGGTTCTTCCTCTCATTAACAAGTTTGAATCTCCTGAAAACCTTCCTGTGCATAAGTTTTCCGAGCGGCAATACTCGGAGATCACTCGCGCAACTCGTCATAAAGAGGATCGCGTCAGGCTTTTGAGCTACAACGTCTTGTTTAACCTCTATGACTATAAGCTGGATGAGGTCAATCGCTGGCCACAGCGCCTCCCTCGTATTGTGGAGCTCATCGATGAGATGCAACCCGATATTATTGCTGTACAGGAGCTTTACAAAAGTCAGCTGGAAGATCTGCTGCCGCATCTTGGCAAAGCCTTCGCTTTCTATGGAAAGCCTTGCGAGGATGGTGAGCTCAATGGCTTCTTCTATCGAGAAGATCGCTTTGAGGTAGTGGGGCGCAACATCTGGGCTATGAAAGGGGCTCCAGACATTTCAAACGGTAACACACTCACTATGCTCCAGCTCCGGGACTTAAAGACTGGCCAGCTTATGGCCCTCTTCCGTAGCGCGTTTGGTGGAAATGCCATGTATCTGTTCTGCCTTGTAAGGACTATAAAACACTTCCGGCTTGATGATGTAATTGTGTTGCGAAATCAGTCCGCCTTTCCCGTCATGGAGTTCCCAGGCAATTTGTACAATCCGGGGCCAGTTGTCGAGGTCAGTAAGCGGAGCAGACTTATTGTGCGGAACACCCGTGGTTTCCGTGTCGAAGATCAAATACAT
>JAKBAF010000172.1 GCA_021809305.1 bacterium | reverse complement strand
TCTTCGAAAGTTAATCGCAGCCCTTTGGCTTTTAGCTCCTGGACACTGCGGTCAGGACCGCTGACTGTCTGAAAGAGTCGCTGGGGCCAGACGTCCAGATAGGTGTAGCCTTTGGGGGGTTCTCCGACAGGTCTTGTAATTGTGATGGGGATTTTTTCGGTCACGTAGCTGCTCATCTGAATCGTTAACTCAACAGGCGAGACACTTGCGATTCCGTGGGTGAGGTCGAGGTCGGGATTTAGACTAACTAGATTTTTTTTAGTCACCTCTAGCGTCCAACGGTCACCCTTTCCAGCAGCATCTGTCACAACCTCGAGGTCTGATGAGGAGAGCTCTTCTAAGGCTGTCTTTTGTCCTGTGATTGTTAGGGTGAGTCGTTTGCCAATCAGGCCATTGGGCAGCAGCCCATCGATTGTCTTGTTCTCTGGAACATTGAGCACCCTTACAGGGATATTGGGGATGGTACGGGTGATGGTGATCGAGTGGTCGACAAGAAACCAGATGATGATGGCCGCTAATAGAGCAGTGAGCTTTCGAGGCCATTGGTGGAGAAAGGTGCGAAATAAGATCTCACTCATGGTTTTAGCCACTCGCCGAAGTTGAAGCCCTTCTTGCGCGAAGGGGGGGTGAAGACACTGCGCAGAATGCCCTTGAAGCGGTCAATTTTAACCCCGCGGGTCATAATGCCATCTCTTGCAATTGAGACCTTACCAGTCTCTTCAGAGACAACGATCGCAAGTGCATCGGTGAGCTGGCTGATGCCAAGGGCAGCGCGATGCCTTGTTCCCATCGATTTAGCGAGCTGTGATGTGTCGTCAGCTAAGGGGAGGATGACAGCTGCGGCAAGGAGTGTGGTACCACGCAAGATAACAGCGCCATCGTGCAGGGGCGTTGTTGTGGCAAAAATTGACTCCGCAAGCTCAGATGAGAAATCGGCATTGAGAACAACAGCTCGCTTGGCAAAGTCCTCAAGCGAGTCTTGATTTTCAAGCAGGAAGATCGCCCCAACCCTCTTTTCAGCGAGGCGATAGACAGAGGAGGAGAGATTTTCAAGAAGAAGGTCAAAGAGGGAGACTTCCCGAAACTTCTTGCCTTTGAGACTTAGGCGGGAAAGGGCAATGCGAAGCTCTGGCTGGAAGATAATAAGAATGGCCAGGACAAGAACCTCCATCACGCCAAATAGAATCTTTTTCAAAACAGGAAGGTGAAACCAGCTAGCAAGAGCAAACATAAGGAGGAAAGCGAGAAAGCCCAAAACCAGGTCCATCGCTCGCGTATTCCAGAAAAATGAGAGCAGATAGCTAAGCAGGACCGTCAGGAGACCAACCTCGACAATCGGAATAAGAAAGTTGAAGAGCTCCATAACCGATCTCCGCCTTAAATGCCCATATAAGGCATCCATCTGTATCTATAACCCATTTTAAGGGCTATTTCGATTGAAAAGAGAGGGTCAACCTCACTTAAGCGCAAAGCGCAGGGCAAGGAGAGCCATTGCCTTAAGCGTGGCTTACGGCGTCTCGTTTACACGGGGCAAGAGCTGTGGGTGGCCACCTCTTGCATTTGTGCAACGACCCCAAGCGCCTCCCGGTGCTCTTTTACGTCGTGGATGCGTAGAAATTCCACCCCAGCCATATGCGCCATGATATTAACTGCAAGGGTTGCTGACAACGACTTGCCCAAAAAGGATTTGCGCGAGCACCCGATAAGAATGGGCAGGCCCAGCTCTTTAAAGAGCGCTAAATTTTGCAGGATGGCCCAGTTGTCCTCAAAGGACTTGCCAAACCCAAGGCCAGGATCTAGGACAATCGCCTCTTCTTTAACGCCTGCGCGTATAAGAGATTCCACCCGCTCTTCAAACCACTCTAGCAAGGTGGCGACAACCCCTCTTGGGTAGTGAGGTGCGATCTGCATGGTGGCCGGTCGTCCTTGCATATGCATCAAGATGATGCGGCAAGGAGCCCCTACTGCAAGCTCGACCATAGCTGGGTTCGAGAAGCCTGTGATGTCATTAATCCAAGAAGCGCCCGACTCAAGCGCCTTCTTTGCAACGGAGGCTCTCTTCGTATCAATTGAGAGGGGAGTGGAGAGCCGAGAGGCGAGGAGTTTAACAACTGGGATTACCCGAGCTAGCTCCTCCTCTTCTGAGATATCCCTTGAAAAGGGACGCGATGACTCTCCTCCAATATCGATGAGTGCGGCCCCCTCTGCCTCAATTGCAACTCCTCGCGCACAGGCCTTTTCGAGGCGGAGCTCTGCGTCGTTGTCGTAGAAGGAACCCCCATCATAGAATGAGTCCGGGGTGATGTTGAGAATTCCCATTAACTGAGCTCGCACTGCTTTCCCTCTTTTCTAGTGTTGTTTCCCGGAAATTCGTATACCCCTTTATGCATCTTTTCCTCCAGGGCTTTGCGCTCGTACCTCGATGATATCTTCAAGTCGCTCTCGAACCCTGCGCTTTGGTCTGAAGAAAAAATCTGACACAACAAATTGGCACGCGATTTTCCGGGAAAGAACACGAGTTCAACACCTGGAAGAGTACCACGCCGAACCGAAAAATTGGAGGATCTTTCTTTACAAATAAACAGAAAATATCCATTCATATGAGCGTAATTTATGGGCTATGAGGGACTCTGTACAATGAGCGTTGTGCTTCTATCGCGTATCCAGTTTGCGCTAACGATCGGCTTTCACTATCTCTATCCAACCTGGAGCATTGGCCTTGCCACTGTTCTCCTCTCCATGGAGGGGGTTTGGTTGAAGACAAAGAACCCGCGCTATCTTGAACTTGCCAAGTTCTGGGTAAAGATCTTCAGCCTCACTTTTGCCATGGGGGTAGCAACGGGGCTCGTCCAGGTCTTTGAGTTCGGAACAAACTGGGCAAGCTACTCCCGCTACGTAGGAGATGTCTTCGGAAGCGCTTTAGGGGCGGAGGGTATATTCGCCTTTCTGATTGAGGCGGGATTTCTTTCGGTTCTTCTTTTCGGATGGGACAGGGTAGGTCCTGGCCTCCACTTCTTTGCCACTTTTATGGTCTGTTTCGGCGCCCTATTTAGTGCTTTTTGGATTGTTGCGGCCAACTCCTGGATGCAGACGCCAGCTGGCTTTACAATTGTTGGCGAGGGGTTCCACGCCCATGCGGAGATCTCTGATTTCTGGGAGATGATCTTCAATCCCTCGTTTATGACGCGGTTTGGCCATGTCATACTGGGCTGTCTGCTTTCAGGCGCCTTTTTGGTGATTAGCATTAGCGCCTACTATCTATTTAAAAAGAAATATATTGAATTTGCGCGCACTTCGATGAAGGTGGCGCTTATCATGGCCTGTGTGGCCGTCGTTCTTCAACTCTGGTCGGCTGACTCGAGCGCCCGAATTGTCGCACGCTACCAGCCGGCCAAGCTTGCTGCAATGGAGGGCATCTTTGAAACGCAGGCCCCAACGCCGTTTGTCCTCTATGGATTTCCTAATCCTGAAAAAGGGGTTACACGAGGGCCCACCATACCCGGCCTCTTGAGCTTTCTTACCTGGCACAACTTTGAGACGCCTGTTTTGGGTCTCGATGCCTTCCCGAAAGAGGATTGGCCAAACTCTCCAGTTGTCTTTCAGTACTATCGCCTCATGATCGCGATGTGGGGGATGATGGTGATTACAGCCTTCTTGGGGTGGATCTTCTGGAAGAGGATAAGAGAGGGGAGGGCTCGCCCTCTACTCATACTGATGATGCTCTCTGTCGCCTTCCCGCAGATCGCCAATGAAGCGGGTTGGTTTACAGCTGAGGTCGGCAGGCAGCCGTGGATTGTCTATGGTCTCCTTAGAACCTCTGAGGGCTTCTCTCAAGCGGTGGCAGCTTCCCATGTGCTTGGCTCGATCATCATGTTCCT
>JAKBAF010000171.1 GCA_021809305.1 bacterium | reverse complement strand
GGAGTACTCAGCAGAGAGCGATTCAAGAGCGCTAAGCTTCTCCATCTCCTCGCGAATTGTGGTCATTACATCGACAGGAACATCGCGTTTTTCAAGACGAGCCTCAAATTTTTCCAGATCGCAGGTCTTGTCATCCTTTTCGATGCCAAGCTCTTTTTTGATCGTGCGGAGCTGCTCTTTTAGAAAGAACTCCTTTTGGCTCTTAGTGATGGTCGCTTCGATCTTCTGGTTAATGCTGCTTTGAAGCTTGCTAAGATCGAGCTCCTTCTTCAATAGGAGCAGCGCCTTGTCGATGCGATCCTGAAGATCAAAGGCCTCGAGAACATCTTGTAGCTCATCTCGGGTGGCAGTGGTAAGGGCGACGGCAAAGTCTGCAAGCTTTCCAGGCTCTGTAAAGTCGGAGTGGCCAAGGAAGACCTGAAGCTCCTCTTTAAAAAGAGGGTTGAGCTTGAGCAGCTCCTTAATCGTCGTTACGATATTAATCGAATAGGCTTTGAGCTCTTCCGCCACAGGTCCACGTTCATCTTCATCATGGCAAACAACCTTTGCCTTGAGGAGCTTGCCCCTGCAGCCACCGGTAATTGTGAAGCGCTTCTCCATGCTAAGGACGACCTGGGCACCTCCCTTTTCAAGGGGCATAATGCGCAGGATGCGAGAGAGAACGCCTACACGGTGGAGGTCGGAGACCTTGGCTTCATAGGGGTTAATATTCTCATTCTTTGTCAAAACGAGCCCTAGGTACTTCTGCGAGGATTTTGCAATCAGCTTCAGTGCTTCGTAGAAAGGACCAGGTTCTATGACAATGGGCGCCGCCATCCCTGGGAAAAAGGGGCGGCGTATAAGTGGGATAAGGTAGAGCTCATCAGGATCCGCGCTCGTCTCTTTGAGGAACTCCTCATTTTCGACAAGGGACTCAAGTATGGCCTCTTCGAGGTCGGAAGGGTCGGCAGATTCGCCATCAAGATGGGGCAAAAGATCTCATCCTTACTTGATTAAGTTTCAATTTATCACCCCTCTATGATGAAAGCATCCATAAGAGGGGGCGCCAGCCATAGTGCCGACTCGAAAGAGAGAGTGATGAAATCGTCAGTTTATAACAATCCCGAGAAATAATGCACCAACTCAGGAATTCCGCTGCAGGTCAAAAAAGTGTGACCTATCAGATCCGAGTGTAAGGCTCACACCACTTGGCATGGCTCTAAGTTTAGCATAGCCGCCAATCGGAATCGTGAATAGGGGAAGGGTGTGGCCAAAATCCGCATTCGCAAGTATGGGAAGCCTAGCAAGCTCGCTCTTTGTCGTACAAATCTGCCGCAGCAGCTCCATTGTGATGTTTGAGGCCTTTTGAAACCTGCCGATCACAAGACCTCGCACCTCATTAAAGCCGCCCTGGTGAATGAGCGATTGCAGATCGCGATCGAAGTTCTCCGCAAAGCTTAAGCTGTCATCTTCGAGAAAGAGGATGCTGTCCTTGAGCCCCGGCATGTATTCGGTCCCTTGCAGGAGGTTGAGGGTGCAGAGATTGCCGCCAATAATTCGACCTTGCGCCTCTCCTTCCTGGATCACATCAAAACCAGAGTTCGGAAGAAATTCGCGCTTGTTTTGATCGAGATACCATGCGTCGTCGCTCCAGAGCGTTGAGGGTGCGATCTCAATTGGGTCTGAGGTGAATAGCGCTCGCTTGAAATAGTCGATGAAGTAGTCAGCCCCTTTTAGGCAGCCAAGTGTTGAAAAATGGGGGCCCGAATAGGTGATAAGGCCGGTCTTGGCAAGGAAAGCATTCTGCAGGGCTGTGATATCTGAAAATCCGCAGAAAATTTTTGGATTTTGGCGGATCAGGTCGTAGTCGATGTGGCGAAGAAGCTGGTTGGAGTTATGACCGCCGATGACGGTGAGAATGGCTTTGATCTGCTTGTCCGCAAAAGCCTCATGTAGATCGCTGAGGCGTGAATGTAGAGATGATGAGCCAAAGTTATCTATTTCCGCGCAGTGGGAAGAGAAGGAGATCTTAAGTCCCAGCTCCTGATTGCAGCGCTCTAGAGCAACTTCGCGCGATGAGGGAGAGATGAAGCTCAGGCTGCGAGAAGGTGCGATGATGCGTACCTCATCGCCGCGCTGCAACCTTGGGGGGATAAGTGGGATCACTTGAAAACACACTCCCAGTTGGTTGGGGAATGCTAAAGTGATTTTCCCCATTTAGTCAATTTCGAACTTCAGAGCCCTTCCGACTCGGCTTGAGCGGGATTGACGGCCGGCAATAAATGGGGGTAATATAGCTGTTTTTGAGATGGGATCATCAATAGGTTCATTCAAGAGGAGGGAAAGAGATGAATATCCAAACTTTGCCAATCGATGCGCTACTCCTGAGCATCGTGGATGAAAAAATTGAGCAACTCTCTCCGGAGGAGGTCGCCCTCCTTAATCAGGAGAGCGCCGCGTGCTCGGATTTTTTGCTGCCAATTCTGGCCCAAGAGGTCACAGCATTTCTAAGAGACGACCCCTCTCTTTCCCCAACTCGTCTCTGCTCGAGCTTGATGCTCCTTGCCCATCTGGGAGAGACAAGGGCTCTCGAGTGGACAAGAGAGATTTGCCGCGTGGATCCAAGGAGGATTGAGAAAGACTTGGGGTGGTGGTTTGCCACAGAAGATCTGCAATACATTTTAGCTGCAGTGACAGGTAGTAGATGGGCGGAGCTAAAAGGTATTGTTGAGGATCTCTCTCTCGATATCTATGTTCGAATCTGCTGCCTTAGTGCGATAGCGTTTATGGTGGCTAAGGGTCAGATTGAACGGGCAGAGGTGGTCACCTACTTTAAAACGCTCTTCGAGAAACTTCTTAGTGGCGAGTGGTGCGATGAGGAGCTTGCTGCGTTCCTTGTCTGCACATGCCTTAGCCTCTGGCCAGGAGAGTGGGAGGAGGAGATCCGAGAGCTCTTTGGTATAGGCCTTGTCAAACTGGAAATTGTTGGTGTTGATGAATTAAGAGAGCACCTTGTCAAAGGAGAAGCGGCCTCCATTAGGCGATTGCAAAGACAAGTTGCCGTGCACGACTTTCTCGCCCCTTTACGTGCGTCTAAGTCGGTTTCAGATCCCATCGATCTTGAAGAGGAAGAGCTCCTTTTGGATCAAGAGAGAGAGGTACCTAAAGCAGAGGCGAAAAGGGGAGGGCGCAACGATCTTTGCTCTTGTGGTAGCGGTTTAAAGCGTAAGAAATGCTGCGCAGATAAGACCTCACCTTTTGGAAAGATCCGCTTCGAGGCATGTACTATCTCTAATGGGCCAATCGAGGAGCCGGATGGAGTAGTTGTAACAGCGGAGGAGAGAGAGCTGCTAAGAGACCTTCAAGAGCTGGTCTACGTTTCTCCTGTGATGGCTCTTAATCAGCTGCTCCCTCTCCTTTCAGAATCGCCAAATCAGCCGACCTATTACAACTACCTCTTTATTGTCTATTCTCTCATTAATCGTCCGCATGATGCGATCCATATTTTGAAGCAAACCGTCACCCGTTTTCCGCGCTATCTCTTTGGTTTGGTTAACTATGGGTTGTATTTGATCAACAGAGGTGAGGCTGACAAGATCCCCGAGCTCTTCTCAAACAGCTACTCCCTGACGCAGCTCTATCCTGAGAGGAGCGTCTTTCATGTCTCTGAGTGGCGCAGCTTCGCCCATCTTATGGGGCGCTACTTTTGTGAGATCGGCGAATTTGAAGGGGCGGCTCTCTATCGAGATCTTCTCCAAAGGATCGATCCCGATAGCGAGGAGGCAAAACGCTTGCAACACACCCTAGCCAGGCACTTGCCGCGCGGACGCTTCAAGCGCTCTGCTCTTGCATGAGAGCCAATACGACGCGCCACCGAGGAGCGGAGGAAGGACAAGGCCTGTGGAACCAATCGACGCGCAGGT
>JAKBAF010000170.1 GCA_021809305.1 bacterium | reverse complement strand
GTCTACTCGCTGATACCTCGGATCCCTTTAAGTAGCTCAGGGTGCCTCTCATGCACATAGATCGAGAGATCACCCCCATCATCGAGTATTAGATTCAACTGGCCCTCTTCAAACTCAAGTGTACGCTCGATGCACTCCCAATACTCGCTCTCGCTCTCTCCCTTCCATGCAAAGACCGGATGGCCAGCTGCTGCCACCGCCGCTGCGGCCTCATCTTGTGTTGAGAAGATATTACACGATGACCAGCGCACCTTGGCCCCAAGAATTGCGAGCGTCTCAATTAAAACAGCTGTCTGTACCGTCATATGGAGGCAGCCAGCTATCCGCGCCCCCTGGAGAGGTTTTAGACTCCCGTACTGAGAGCGCATCGCCATCAGTCCCGGCATCTCCTTCTCGGCAAGTTCAATCTGGGCGCGCCCCAGAAGGGCCAGCTCTCTGCCCTCGCCAGAGTTTACATCTAAATCCCGCGCAATTCGGTAGTCTCGCTGTCCCATTCCACGCTCCCAAAAAGTCAAGTGGTGCTGCAGCATAGTGGCATGCTGATATTACCTACAATGGATGGACGGGCTTTAGCCAGGGCATAGGAAACTAAAACGATATTTTTATACGTGTAATCTCGGCGATCGCCTTGGCCTCTTCAGCGCCTATCTGGTTGCTGGCGAGGCTGACGTGGCTAAGGTAAGCGTTTGTCTTAAGCGCCTTGGCGATCGCCTTGGCCCCCTCATCGCCTATCCTGTTGGTGTTGAGGGAGACGAAGGTGAGGGAGGCATTAGTCTTAAGCGCCTCGGCGATCGCCTTTGCCCCCTCATCGCCTATCTGGTTCAAGGAGAGGGAGACGAAGGTGAGGGAGGCATTAGTCTTAAGCGCCTCGGCGATCGCCTTTGCCCCTTCATCGCCTATCTGGTTGCCCCCGAGGTTGACCTGGCTAAGGTAAGCGTTTGTCTTAAGTACCTCGGCGATCGCCTTTGCCCCTTCATCGCCTATCTGGTTGCCCCCGAGGTTGACCTGGCTAAGGTAAGCGTTTGTCTTAAGTGCCTCGGCGATCGCCTTTGCCCCTTCAGCGCCTATCTGGTTGCCCTCGAGGTCGACCTGGCTAAGGTAAGCGTTTGTCTTAAGTGCCTGGGCGATCGCCTTTGCCCCTTCATCGCCTATCTGGTTGTCCCCGAGGTTGACCTGGCTAAGGTAAGCGTTTGTCTTAAGTGCCTGGGCGATCGCCTTTGCCCCTTCAGGGCCTATCTGGTTGCCCTCGAGGTCGACCTGGCTAAGGTAAGCGTTTGTCTTAAGTGCCTCGGCGATCGCCTTTGCCCCTTCATCGCCTATCTTGTTTTGCCTGAGGTTGACCTGGCTAAAGTAAGCGTTTGTCTTAAGCGCCTCGGCGATCGCCTTGGCCCCTTCATCGCCAATCCAGTTGCCATGGAGGTCGACCTGGCTAAAGTAAGCGTTTGTCTTAAGCGCTTCGGCGAGCGCCTTGGCCCCTTCAGCGCCTATCTGGTTGCCGTAGAGGTTGACCATGGTGAGAGTAGGATTAACTAAAAGGAAAGTAATGTCTGCCAGGAGATTAGGAGAGGGCCTCTTAAGGTCGTATTTCTTAAACGAGGGATAACTTATACAGAGCTCCTCATGAGTAAAGGGATCGGCTAGGCTGCACTGTTGTAGAGAAAGCCCCTTAAACTGCCGAAGGCTTGGCATAAGCGTTTGAAGAACTTCGGTTTTCATTCCGACACAGCCAGTAAGGTCAAGCCTTTTTAGAAGAGGCGCCGTTAGAGAGAGCTGCGATAAAGAGGTGCAACCCTTTAGAGAAAGGAAGAGCAGCCCAGGTGCTCCAAGAGAAAGGTTGTTAAGACCTGTGCCATCAAGGCTTAAGTGGGTGAGATCGGCAGGGAGCTCAGCCACAGGAAAGCGCCTCAATTGCGACCAACCATTAAGGGTGAGATGGGTAAGTTGCTGGCAACAAGAGAAAATTTTTTCAATAAGGACTGGAGAGAGATTGACACAGTCGCTTAAATCGAGGCGGGTAAGTCCTGGAGAGGTCTCTAGCAGAGGGAGAAGAAGCTGACCCGTCAGTTGCTTCCATCCTTTGAATGAGAGAGAGGTAAAGGAAAGGCCCTCCATTCGTTTAAGAAGGTCCTGTCGCTCCCCTTCTTTTTCGACCTTCTCTCCATTAAAGACGCCTGATTTCAGATTATAGGAGCCTTGGGTTGGAGCTTTCTTACCTGGAAGAGGACCAATAGCAACCGAAGGGGTCTCAGTAAGAACCAATGGTTCCGGTGCATTGTCTTCCAGGTACTTCAGTGCTTCATCGATGGTTGGGCGCTCATTTGGTGCAAGGCTCCAACACCTTTTTATTAACTCTTTCATCGGTGGTGGCGTGCCTTCGCTAATTGGATCACGCTCTTCCTTTACGGCCCTCTGCGCAATCTCAACAATGCTTAATCCTTTCATAGGAGGTAGCCGGGCTCCAAGCTCCCACAAGAGCACTCCAAAGCTGTAGACATCGGCCTCTTTGGAATTGCGTGGGTTATTGCTGCTAAGTAGCTCTGGCGCGGACCAAGGCCAAGAAAATGAGTTACAACTTCCGTAAGTAGAGTTCTCGGTTCTTATTTTCGAAAAACCAAAGTCGCACACTTTTGCTCTCCACCAATTATCGAGCAGGACATTTGGACTTTTTAAATCGTTGTGCGTCACTCCATTTTTGTGCAAATAGGCTATCCCAGAGGCAATATCCACGCCTATTTGATAGATCTGCTTTTTAGCGATCCTCTTTGAACTCCTAAGCAATTCATCTAGAGGACCTCCGGGCATATATTCTATCACTAAAGAGTAGTCATCCGCTCGCATGGCTCCGTAGAACTGCACCACTCTTGGATGGTTAAGCCTCTCCATCACCTGCACTTCCTGCTCAAATTGCGCTACTTGATTGGGAGCTAAGCTCTTTAGCGTTTTGATCGCCACCTCATGCCCCTTGTAGACGCCGTAGTAGACAACACCAAAGCCCCCGCTACCAAGCTCACGCCCGCGCTTTATAGGTTCGTCAATCACATAGTGTTGATAAGCGATAGATGCGCTCTCTTCCATCTCGGTCTCCTGAAAATAAGTTGCGGTTGCCTCTCATACCCTTACAAGGGTACGTCCAGCGCCATAGGATCCTATCTGCCAAGATAAAAAACAATCAATTTTGAAATATGTTCCCAATTGGAAGGAAAGAAGAAGTTTTGACTTAAAGCCTATGAGTTAGCTAAGTCCATTAGTTCAGAGGAATAACTCCTGAATCCTTGTCGTACTAATACAACTCAGAGAGATTTGGAAGAAATGAACCAGCTGCCACTCTTGTGTCTTTTTAGCCTGCCGACTGTCCGCTATATCCCATGGAGGATAGAGGCGCATTGCTAGCTTTCCGCCATGCCCCTCCTTTGATACAATGCCCCGCTCGCACAGCACCGCCTTCGGGAAGACAAATTGGCCAAGCTTCTCGCCACTGCGGACGCTTACAACAAGGAGGTCGAAGGGATCTGCCAGATCATGTGGAAGAATGGGCCCGCTCCCGATTCGCTTCCAGAAGGTCACAAACTGTCCATTCTTTGTCGGGGTGATCTTTCCTACCCGGAATTTGATGCGCCGACTATTCATTTCGAAGACAGAGGCGCCATACTCTTCGCTCTCTGCCTCTTTCTCTAGCCTCTCGCACTTCCACCCACTCGGTTCATAGGCGAGCTTTTGCGCCACAACAAGATCTGGGTGAGGCTGACTCGACCTGGCCAACGAGACTCCTTTTCAATGATATATTACCCTAAAATGCCGGCTTCCTAGCCGGCATTTTTCCCCTCTCACTTATCCGTCACAAACTCTAGAGCAACGGATAAACAAATGGGTGTCGAGAGGGCTCGCCCTCTCGTGGGGGTGCAGGGGGCGAAGCCCTCCTGC
>JAKBAF010000169.1 GCA_021809305.1 bacterium | reverse complement strand
TGAATCAAGTGCTGGCAGCATGTGCTCTTTCTTATCAATCACCGTCACCTTGACGCCTAAGGCTGCAAAAAAGCTCGCATACTCAGAGCCTATGATCCCCCCGCCAAGAACCATCAACGAATCGGGCAGATGGCTCATCGATAGAAGACGCGTTGAATCGAGGATAACCTCATCATCGAAGGGAACATCGAGCGGATTGCGCGGCACCGAGCCCGATGCAATAATAAAGATCTTAGCCCGTATTCGATGAGACGCCACACCGCCAACTGTCACCTCAACAAGGCTTGGCGATAGAAAGGAGGTCTCTCCCCTGAGCAGGCCGATGCGATTCTTCTCAAACTGCCGTATAATAACTCGGCGCTCCTCCTCCAGCACCTGGTTGAGTCTGTAGTTTAAGTCATCGATCGAGACCTCTCTTGAGGTCATCTCCCTTCCGTAGAAGCTCCACTCATTAAACCGCGTTAGATCAAGTATGGCCTCTCGCAGCGACTTAGAAGGGATCGTCCCCGAATTAAGGCAGGCCCCCCCAGGATGCTCGTAACTCTCCGTTACCAAAACAGAGCGCCCAAGCTTGGCCGCCTGGATGGCCGCCTTCTGGCCCGCTGGTCCCGACCCTATCACGACGACATCGACATCAATATCTTCCATACCTTAAGGCTCTAGCAAAGCCGCCCCTTCCCTGCAAGAGGCATGCATCGTCTGCTAGAGTCAATGCGGTAAACATTTGTGAACTATTGATCGGGTCTAAAAGAGTTCAGGAGTGCACGCACTTTAACGCGCACTCCTGGGCTTGAGATCTACTCCTGGGTAGGAGCAGGGATGCGGTAGGCCATGCAGGTGGCAAAATCGAGCCGCCCGGGATTGTTATTCCCGTATTCCCCTCTTGCCATATCTTGTCGCAAGTCCGCTGTTAGATACCAAACGTTGTCAACGATCTTACTGGTAATCTCGTTTGCAGTCAGCTGATGCGAATTAACCAGAAGGCTGGCGAGCTTATCTTCCTTCCACTGATCTCGCTGCTCTGTTGGAACATCCTCTATTCCATCCCAATCTTCCAGGTCAACAACGCCTGGTCCCTCACCGCGAATGTAGGGATCTAGATTATCGTGGATGCCATCTGTAACAAGAAGGAGAAGATCCCCCTCTTTCAACGCGGCTGTAACATAGGAGAGGTTGGCTGTTTCACCCTCTAAGTTGCAAAAGCGAGCAAGACGGTCGGGGCGATCTTTTGAGGCAAGCCCCTTGGTTAAATCGACAACCTCTGGAGAAGTATCGCCCTCCTTAAAGGTGATGCGGTAGGCCTTGCAGCTTCCAATCGTAGTAAAGGTGAAGAAGTGGGTTGCACCGCCCAGCTTTTGACGCTCCGCCGGGTCGATCTCAAGGACAAGACCCCCTAGCAAAGCGGTACCATATAGGGGACTTGCTTCGACGATTTCAACCTGTGCCTGTTTCAACCCCCCTTGAAGGCAAGTAGCACACTCTTGACTCGTTGTGGGATAGTCATCCATCACCGCCCGCAACGTTCCATTAGCAAAACCCTTTGCACCACCCCAGGCGACGTTAGCAGATGGCTGACCACTTCCTACGCCATTCGCGATGATAAGAGAGGTCATACCTTCAAACTCCTCATAGCGAAAGCTGTCAGCATTTGATGGCGGTTGCCCGTGATCGGCATAATTGGAGCCACTTGCCACCCCTACAACCCTAGGATTAAGACCGTAACGATTCCCACGATAATCTTCGCCCTCTTTTCCTTCTAACGTAGGCCAACAGGCTGAAACATAGTTTTCTAGACTCGTGTTCTTTCCTTGTGCAAACGAGATCATCGGCAGTCCAATTGGAAGAGAAGCGCTGGTAATCCCCTTCTCATTCAGCTGAGCTGGTGGGAGGGGATTGCGCCTCCGCCCCATGCCACCTGTTTCTCTTGGACCCGGATTCTGACGATCAATCTGCGGTGCACGGCTTCCGCCAAAAAAGGCGATTCCCAATCCGGTTGCGCAGGAGAGACCTCCTAAGCCGCCAGCTGAAAAGAGGGCTGGCGTGACGGCTCGATGCTCAAAGAAGCGCTGGTAATTGGGGAAGAGGGATCGATTTCTTAGGGCAAAGCCGGCAAGCGATGCGATTAAGAGCAACCCGCCAACGCTTAAGAAAGCGCAAGAGGCGCCGCGCGTTGAGCGCTGAGGGGGCGTGGCGGTCGGCTGAAGTAATATGCTAATGTCTTCTTCCATGCTCTAACTCTCCTTTTTTTTAAAAGGATTATATCACATGAGAGACTTATTCACCTAGTTAATACTTAAAAAATCCAATATAGTCATACAATTTTCAATTGCACCTCCAACTGACCCATCTCAAAAACTATCACCTCTGGAAAGGCTCCTGCCTTTCCAGAGGTGCACGCCATGCTTAAATAGATCTACAGCCTAACATTCATATAATACGGGGCGTCGAGAGGGCACCAGCCCTCTCGTGGGGGTTTGGGGGCAAAGTCCCCCAAAAAATGTTTAAACACCAGCTCTCGCATCACATCCGTTGGCGGATATTAACGCACCGTGATAGAGTGTTGAGCAATTATGAGGTAGGTGGTGTTATGACAAGAGAGTGTCAATATTCGGGCAGAAAGCCGGTAGCGGGGCGTCACTACACAATCCGCGGTATCGCTAAGAAACTAAAGGGGATCGGCCTTAAGACGACGAGCAAGACAAAGCGTCGTTTTGTGCCGAATGTGATTAAGAAGCGTTTCTGGCTCCCTGAGGAGAATCGCTTTGTGACGTTAAAGCTCTCTGCGAATGCGATTCGCACATCTGATCGCATTGGCATTGGTACAATTGTTGCTGAGATGAGAGCCGCTGGCCAGAAGATCTAACTAGCAATGGCGGGGGTTCTTAGCTTACAGGATTTTATCCAGAAGCTAAGGAAGGAGGGGGAGATTGTTGAGATCGACTCTCCTGTCGACCCCCGACTTGAGCTAGCTGAGATCCACCGCCGCGTTGCAGCAGCTGATGGGCCGACTCTCCTGTTTAAGAGGGTAATTGGAAGCTCCTTTCCTGTTGCAACAAATCTCTTTGGCTCAAGGCGTCGCCTTGAGCTCGCCTTTCCCAATCGACCTGAACTTCTTGTCCGCGATCTGGTAGCTCTTGCTACAAGAGAGTTTCCACCATCAATTGAGACCCTCTGGAATAAGCGACGCTCACTTGGCGCTCTTTTGCGACTTGGCAAAAAGACGAAGAGGTCGGGCCCGGTTATGGAGTGCTCGATCGACCCTGTCAATCTAGAAGAGCTGCCGCTAATCTGGTCGTGGCCGCAAGATGGTGGCCACTTCATCACACTGCCTCTCGTGTATACTGAACCCTTGGATGAGGGCCCTCCAAACCTTGGCATGTACCGGATGCAGCGGTATGGGAAGGAGGAGATGGGACTCCACTGGCAGATTGCGAAGGGGGGCGGCTTCCACTACCATAGGGCCGAAGAGATGGGGCGGCGACTGCCGGTGACCGTCTTTCTTGGGGGACCGCCAGCACTGATCATAAGCGCTATCGCCCCTCTTCCAGAAAATGTTCCAGAACTCCTGCTCGCCTCCCTCTTGCAGGGGGCCAAGCTGCCGGTCGTTGAGGCAAAGGGGGCGCCCCACCCCCACCCATTGATCGCTGAGTGCGAGTTCGCACTTGTTGGCGAGGCCTTGCCATTTGAGCGCCGCCTGGAGGGGCCCTTTGGCGACCACTACGGCTACTATAGCCTCGCCCACGACTTCCCAGTCTTCCACTGCAAGAAGATCTTCCATCGCAAGGGAGCGATCTACCCAGCAACCGTTGTGGGTAAGCCAAGACAGGAAGACTTTTACATCGGCGACTACCTGCAGGAGCTCCTCTCTCCCCTCTTTCCTGTAGTGATGCCGGGTGTAAGAGCGCTCTGGAGCTACGGTGAGACGGGCTTTCACGCTTTGAGCAGCGCTATTGTTCATGAGC
>JAKBAF010000168.1 GCA_021809305.1 bacterium | reverse complement strand
ATATAGATACGCCCAGTGGCGTCTCGCCCCTCAAAAAAAGCCTTATGGCGAGCCACCTCAGCTAGAGGGTCCTCTATTGACACTAGGTGATAAAAAGCGAGAACGTGGTAGGGCGATGCATCCATCTTATTTCTTGGGTTTGTTTTTAGCAGTAGTTTACCAATGCCGAAAAATTATCCGCAAATGAGCCCTGGCCAATTGATCAGAAACTCTTCTATGTGGCACGGTCGCAAGGGAGATAGCTTCGCGAGGGAAGATTGAGTCGCTTTACCGGCCTGCGTCAGGTCATACCCTGCTTCTTTGCCATACTGATTGACGTCTTAGGGTTTGGTCTTGTCTTCCCTATAATGACGGAGGTCTTTACCAGCCCCCAAAGCAGCTTTCTGGCTACAGAGAGCTCGCATGCTCTGCGTTACGCCTATTTGGCTTTAGGATTCTCTCTCTACCCTTTTTTTATGTTCTTCGGTGCCTCCTTTATGGGGGATCTCTCTGATATCTTCGGAAGAAAGGTGGTGCTTATCATCGCAATGGCTGGCCTTATTGTCAGCTTTGCGATGATGGGCCTTGGGGTTCTCTTTTCAAGTATTGCCCTCCTCCTCATCGGGAGGGCCCTCTCGGGTTTGCTCGCAGGATCTCAACCCACAGCCCTTGCAGCGATTGCCGATGTGAGCACAGCTGAGAGTAAGCCGGTTCTAATGAGCTTTATTGGCCTTGCAGGAACAGTTGGCATCGTGATCGGCCCCGTCATGGGAGGCCTACTCTCAAGCCCACGCCTCATCTCCTGGTTTAACCTCTCAACACCCTTCTTTGTGGCGGCCATTCTTTCACTGATTGCAACCCTTTGGCTTGTTCTCTCTTTTCGCGAAACATTTATTAAACACCCGCATAAGCGCCTTGAAATTGCCCGCCTCTTTTCCGTCTTTCATGAGGCATTTGGCCACAAAGCCATCCGTCTTCTTGCCCTTGTCTCCCTATTTTTCCAAGTAGGGTTTGCGCTCTACTTAGAGATCATCCTCATCTACCTCTCCACCTCTTTTGACTATACCGCTCTCGGCCTTGGGCTCTTTAACAGCGTTCTTGGCATTGCAGGAGGGTGCGCCCTACTTATCATTATTCCCTTTGTCTCAAAGCACATACGTATGGAGTGGTTAGCAACAATTGGGCTTCTTGTGGGCGCCTGTGCCGAAATAGCCACCTCCTTTTCAAGCACTATTTTAACCATTTGGCTCTTAGGGGCAACGCTCGGCTTTGTACTCGAAATCTCCTATACAGCGACCTATACAGCCTTTTCTAATGCCGTTGATGAGATCTCGCAAGGGTGGGCCATGGGGATCGCCGCCTCGGTATCGGGTCTTGCATGGACCGTCACAGGCCTCTCACCCAACCTTATCCCCTACTTTGGGGAGCGGCCGCTCATCTTTATTGGCGGCGCGTGCCTCGCTCTTAGTGGCCTCGGGATGCTCTATTACTGTAAAAGACTTCTTCCTCCCCTGCCTCCTTCTCCAAAAGTGAGTTAGAAGCGATAGCTCTCTTGAGGAAAAATCGCCCGCGGGCTACTCTCTTCTCTGATTTACAAACGAATTGGGTGGAAGTTCCACCGCTACCTTGAGGAGATGGGATGGTTCGGTATACAGGCCCCAAAAATCGCATTGCCCGCCGATTCGGAGCGAATGTCTTTGGGCGCGCACGCAACCCATTGTTGCATAAGGCTAACCCTCCCGGTGTTCACGGGGCACGGCGCAAAAAGAAATCAGACTTTGGCCTTCAGCTCGAAGAGCAGCAGAAGCTCAAAGCCGTCTATGGCATGCTTACACAGAAGCAGCTTGTTAGGTACTTTCGGATGGCGGTTGCCGGCCATGGCAACACCGTTGATAACTTCCAGCAGCTCCTCGAGTGCCGTCTCGATACAGTTGTTTATCGCCTAAAATTTGCTCCGACCATCTTTGCTGCTCACCAGCTCGTCTCTCATGGGCATGTCCTTGTCAATGGCAAGAAGGTCGACAGACGCTCCTTCCAAGTAAAGCCAGGTATGACTGTATCGATTCGAGAGAAGAGCCAGAAGCTCGCTCTCATTAAGAGCGCCCTCTCTCATGCAGCGCGTGAGGTACCAGCCTATCTCGAAGCTCAAGGTGATTTTGCAGGCAAGCTGATGATGCTCCCTGCACCTGATCAGATTAGCTTTCCGCTCCCGATCAACGTCAGCACCATCACCGACTTCCTAGCTCACGTTAGCTAGCCGCTACATAAGCTCTTTCCAGTTAAAGGGGCCGCCAAGGCCCCTTTTTTTTGCTTTGCAGACGTCGCTATATTGGCTTCTTTTGAGCGAAGATCACGAGCCGCTTAAAACCATAAATTACCGCAAGCACGAGCCCAAAGGCCGCCGCAAAGCAAGCGGTTTGGGCCGCTAGGTGCAAGCACTGTGGGATCAGAGCTGTTGGCAGATCGCTTGGTGAGGAGCCAAAGAACCACCAAGAGAGCCCAACTGTGAGTGTTGCTGCAACCTTACTCGCAAAAGAGTACTTGCCTCCCATCCAGAGAAGCGGAAGTAGCGCAATACCTCTCCCTTCCCGCTTCAGCCGGTAGGCTAGGAAGAGAGACTGAAGATAGGCGGCAAGTGATGTGGAAAGGGCAACTGCTATTGGGCCTAAGGCAAATCCAAAGACAAGAACTGCGTTAAATATAATATTTACTACAACAGAGAAGCCGCTTGCAAGGGCAGGGGTCCTGTAGTCACCGTGCGCGTAAAAGGCCGAGGCCTGAATCATGATCAGAGTCATTGGCAAGAGGCCAAAGCCGTAGGCGACAAGACAGTGGGCCGTTTTGACAGCTGCCTCTGGGGTAAAGCTCCCATGGCAGTAGATCAGATTGACGGCGGCAAGGCCAAGTGTTGTAATCAACATTGTAGTGGGGGTCATGATGGCGATGGCCCGCTCGTGGGCAAAGGTGAGAAAGCGCTTATATCCCGCTACGTCTCCCGACTTAACCGCGCGGGCAAGGGGTGGCAAGAGAGCGCCTGAGAGGGCGACGCCAAAGAGGGCGAGTGGCAGCTGCTGGATTCGGATAGCGTACCAGAGGTAGGCGGGGCCTGAGCTGTCTGCAGCCCAGCTAAAGAAGGAGTCGCACACCCCGTTTATCTGAGTGGCAGCAACGCCTGCAATTCCGAGAAGTAGAGAGCGCCCAAGACTCCTCAGATCTCCCCTTCCCTCACCAAGCTCGCAAAAAAGCGACCCGCCAAGTGAGCTCTTTAAGGAGCGGATCACCTGAGGAAGGGTCACGAGCCATTGCGCACAAAAGGCAATAACGATCACCCCACCAAGTGCAGCCATCTGAGAGAGACCCCTGCCATCCCAGAGAAGAGCGATCCCAACAATCCAAACAATATTAAAAAGAGTAGAGGCCGCGCTTGGGAGAAAGTAGACACCCAGACAATTAAGGTAGGCCTGGTTGATCCCATAGAGGCAGATAAAGAGGAGAGAGGGAAGCATCACCCGCGTAAGATCAAGGATGTCACGCGCGCCAGCACTAAAAGCTGGAGCTATTAAGTAGAGCCCTCCCTCAGCAAGGAGGATAAAGAAGATGAGCCCACCTCCAAGAATAAGCAATAAATCTCTTGAAAAGAGGCCAGCGCGGCGCTGATCCTCTTTGCGCAACGCCTCAAAGAGGGGGATAAAGGCCGAATGCATTGCCCCCTCGCCGATCAAACGGCGTGGAAGATTAGCAAAACGAAAGGCGACAAAAAAGGCGGCTAGCAGTGGGTCGCTTCCAAACGCGGCGGCCATTGCAATATCGCGCACGAGTCCAAAGAGGCGGCTTAGCATCGTTCCACTAAGAAAGCGCATAGCCGAAAGGGTGATTTGACGTACCGTATCCAAAAAAAAACTTCACCGCTACTTGTGAACTTCGAGCATACACGTAATACAGATGAAATTCTAGGCGACATTTTCAGGGAAAAATCACTTCAAAG
>JAKBAF010000167.1 GCA_021809305.1 bacterium | reverse complement strand
TGTCCAGTTGATACTAACGGTCTTTTTACAGCAGAGGTCCCCGATTTTAAGGGGCGCTTTGTTAAAGAGACCGATCGAGAGATTATCGCGCGACTAAAGGGCATGAATCGGCTCTTTCATCAGGGAACCATTCGCCACCGCTACCCCTACTGCTGGCGCTCTGATACCCCCCTTATCTATAAGGCGCATAAGACCTGGTTTATCCATGTTGAGTCGCTGCGCGCTCGCCTCCTTGTGACAAATGCCAAGATACACTGGACCCCAGGCCATATCAAAGAGGGGCGGTTTGGCAAGTGGCTTGAGGGGGCGCGCGATTGGAATATTGGGCGGAACCGCTACTGGGGAACGCCCATCCCGATCTGGCTTGGAGATCGCGGCGGGCAGCACGTCATCGGCAGCGTGCGAGAGCTAGAAGAGCTCACAGGGGCGCAGGTCACCGATCTTCACCGCCACCATATTGACGATCTCTCTTTTGTAAGAGATGGCGAGACCTACAGGCGGATTTCAGAGGTCTTTGACTGCTGGTTCGAATCGGGGTCGATGCCCTATGCGCAGAACCACTACCCCTTTGAGAATGAAGAGATTACACGCTCTACCTTCCCCGCTGATTTCATTGCTGAGGGGCTCGATCAGACGCGAGGGTGGTTCTACACGCTCCACGTCCTCGCAACAGCCCTCTTTGATGAGCCAGCCTTTAAGAATGTGATCGTGAACGGGATCATCTTGGCAGAGGATGGCGCCAAGATGTCTAAGCGGTTGAAGAACTACCCCGACCCCTCCCACGTCATAAGGCGCTATGGGGCGGACGCCCTTCGGCTCTACCTGCTCCACAGCCCAGCGGCAAGAGCCGATGATGTCTGCTTTACAGAGCGGGGCGTAGAACTTGTAATGCGGCAGATTCTCCTCCCTCTCTGGAATTGCTACAGCTTTCTTGCCACCTATGCCCGCATCTATAAGTGGGAGCCAAAGCAGCAGGTGTGCGCGCCAACGCTTGCAATTGATCGATGGATCCTCTCCAAACTAAACGGTCTTATTAAAGAGGTCGAGGTGGGGATGGATGGCTACGATCTCACCTGCGCAGTTGACCCCTTTGTTGGCTTTATCGAAGAGCTAACCGACTGGTACATACGGCTAAACCGCCGCCGCTTCTGGGAGATGGCAAGCGATACCGATGCGCAGGCCTTTGCCACGCTGCACGAGGTACTCCTCACCTTAAGCCAGATTGCCGCCCCCTTTATCCCCTTCATAAGTGAGGCAATCTACAGGGCTCTTCGGCATGAGATGATGCCAGAGTCCGTTCATCTCACAGACTTCCCTCTCTACAACGAACAGCTGCGAGATGGGCAGCTTGAAGAGCAGATGGCGCTCGTTCAGCAGGTCGCCTCACTCGGACACAGCCTGCGCAAGAGCCATAAGATCAAGGTGCGCCAGCCCCTGGCCTCGGTGCACATCCTCTCATCGAATGCAGAGACCCTAAAGCAGCTTAAGGCGCAGGTCTCATTGATTGAGTCGGAGCTGAATGTGAAGCAGGTCCACTTTGGCCAAGATGAGAGTGAATATGTAAAACTTGTCGCCAAACCGAACTTCCGCCTCTTGGGCAAGCGGGTGGGCAAGCTGATGCGCCCCCTCCAGAATGCCATTGCGGCCTTAAGCCGGAAATCGCTGCAAGAGCTAGCTGATCACGGCTCTCTCACCCTACACATTGAGGGTGAGGATATTACGCTATCAAGTGAGGAGATCGAGGTCGCTCGCGTCGTTCACGAGGGGATGGATGCAGCCAACCTTGGCGAGATCACCCTTGTCTTGGAGACCCAACTGACGCAAGCGCTTATTCTTGAGGGGCTTGCAAGGGAGTTTGTAAACAAGGTCAGCAGCATGCGCCGCGAAGCAGGGCTTGAGTATACTGATCGGATCGCCTTGACGCTGCAGACAACAGGGGTTGTTCAAGAGGCAATTGAGCTCCATCGCGCCTATGTGACAGCTGAGCTTCTGGTAACCTCCCTCTCCTTTGCCACCTCTCATGGGAGCGAATGGGATCTCAACGGGGAGCCCTGCATCGTTGCCATGGAAAG
The DNA here is from genome assembly GCA_021809305.1 of bacterium. Classification (GTDB taxonomy): domain Bacteria; phylum Chlamydiota; class Chlamydiia; order Chlamydiales; family JAFEGQ01; genus JAKBAF01. Next base: position 1,893 of record JAKBAF010000167.1, on the reverse strand, counting down.
AGTTATTAGAAACCCTCCTTCTTCTCTTTAATTCACCGCTAATTTCTTGTACTATTTTCCACAATAGTTGATAATAGCTTCTTCTAATGCTCTCGCAAAAACAAGGAGTACAGCCATGTCATGCATCGGGAATATGATCTTTCGAGTCCCCATCGTTTCGACCCTTGCCAAGACCCACGAGACCCTCTACCACACGGCTCGCTGCCAAGGCGATGAGGCAAAGACCGCTCTTGCGCAGACTGTCAGAGAGGTTGCATACGATGGCATGATGGTCACAGGACTTATCCTTCTTGTGGCCTGCGCCAAGATTAACGCCAACGGATTGACAGGCCCTCTTCAGATTTTAAAGAGACCTATCGCCATTCTTAATAAGGGGTGGGATAGCCTCGTTACAAAATTTGGAACGGTGCATGTATGGAGCCCTGGTGGCAGCGGCACCCTTCAAGTTGGCTTCGTTGAACCCTCCTTTTTCAAATCGACCTTCAATTTGGCCATGAGCAAGATTGTTGACTCGCTGAACCACGTTACTGAGTCGCGACTATTAATCATAAGCAACGCCGTGCTCCTTTTCACCTTCTCAATGATAACTCTTGGCTGCTCATGTTTTGGGTCACGCGAGATTGGCAGGGCTGAGTTTGACGCTGCACGAGATGAAGTAAGCCGCCTTGAAGGGCGATGTCGTCCCCGCGCTCCAAACCATACGAACGAGGCGCGGCATCAATATCTACGCTACGCAAAGTTGCGGATCGCGCAGCTTAAGGCGCATTTAGACGTGTAGCGCGCAAAGCATCTTAGGGCCAAAAGGTCCGCCTATTAAAGGCATCTCGGAGGGGGCCACCCCTCTCCGAGATGCCCTTTCACATCTTTCAGTTACAGCTAATTGCTTGTGCCATTTTCCAGCGATGGTTGATAATGGCTTTCCCCATGTTTTAGAAAAAAAGGAGCACAGCTATGTCATCATCCTGCGCGGGTATCGCCTGCCGATCAATTGGGTCGTACATCGGAGGTATGGCCTCGCGACTCCCCTTTCTCTCAACGTTTTCCAAGGCTCATGAGACCGGCTATAACCTAATTCGTTGCGAAGGCGAAGAGGCAATGGTTTACGCTCAGCAAACATGCAGAGAAGTGGCATACGATGTGATGATGATCTCAGGCCTCACTCTTCTTGTGGCCTGTGCAAAGATTAATACCAATAAGCTACAAGGCTCTCTTGAGATTTTAAAAAAACCTATATCATCCCTAAATAAGGGGTGGAATAGACTCTTCACAAAATTTGGAACCATGCAGGCCTGGAATCGTCCGGGGGTTCCCCTTGGCACTGCCGACTCCTCCTTTTTCACGTCTCTCTTTAATTTAACCATGGGTAAGGCCGTCAACTTTCTGAATAGGACCACAGAATCGCGGCTATTAATTATATGCGATGCTCTACTCCTTTGGTCCTCCTCATGGTTGGCTCTTTGCTGCTCAATTACGATCCCACGTGAGCGTGATGATGGTCACGATGACCTATAATAAGGCTGTATAAGCCAAGAAGTAAGCGATCTGCAAACTCCTGCGAAACGCACTCTACTCGCGCAATTGTCGCGGGACCCGCCTCATTTGACGGCCACGCCTGTGGCCGTCATTCACACAAAACGACTTAGATATGTGTTAACTCTTTCCCTGCCCCTACTCATTGAACAATATACAACTTTCTTGTAATAATTGTTTATTTAGTTTATAATAATTTATAATGAATGGACAATTAAGATAACAAAGGAGCAAAATAATGAGTAGTATCGCTAGTTTCCTCGGGAGCATGGCCTTTCGAGTCCCTCTCGTTTCAACCGCCATCAAGGCCCGAGAGACCATGGTACATGGAGTCTACAGCCATGTAGGAGATCCGGATTGTAA
>JAKBAF010000166.1 GCA_021809305.1 bacterium | reverse complement strand
TCTGCGGTCCTTCGCGGAGGTGAGAAGCTCTATCCAGGCATGCGTGCGGAGCTTGTCTATCGCATTGGCTATAAACAGCAAGTTGAGATGATTGCCCAGTCGCTCCCTCTGCTTGATGCTGAGGGTTTCCGTAAAATTGGCGAGAAGCGGCCAAGCTTTGATGCGCAAGGGAGTTGCACTGTACAGGAGATGGTTCAACCCATTGAGTCGCTAAAACCTGGAACGTACACCTTTCCCCCTTCTTTTGTTGAGGGAATTCCCTACCGCAAAGACCTCTTTGGAAGGCGACTGCAAGGAGGACGGCGTCTTCGTGCAGATGCCCCCCCACTAACGGTGGTGGTCCTTCCCTTTCCAGAAGAGGGACGACCCGAGGGGTTTGATGGAGCATTGGGTCGTTTCAACATCAGTGCTAAACTTTTATCGGGTACAACAATTGGCGTTGGTGATCGCGTGCGAATCGAGGTCACAATCACAGGAGATGGCACCTTTTCAACCGTCCATCTTCCAGACCTTGCCTCTATTCGCTCCTTCCAACGCTACTTCAGGTTAAGCGATCTGCCAGCAACGATGGAGGAGGGGGATGGCTATCGCCGTTTCATCCTTGAAATGAGGCCGCTCTCGGCCGTCGTGACAGAAATTCCCTCTATCCCTTTCTCCTCCTTTGACCCACTGAGCCTCTCTTATCGTGCAGATGCAACAGCCCCCATTCCACTAACTGTTGCGGCTCTAGGGCCAGCTGCAGCTCTCCCAACAGTCGCACTTGGTAGTGTACCACCCCTTCCAAGTGAGGCCCCTATTGAGGAGAAAGGTAGCGGATCTCCTGCTCCTTCGAGTGAGCGGCTGATGGAGATTCCCGGCTGCCTGCCGCTCACCACAAAAGAGCTTGCGAAGAGTGGAACTCCATGGGCTCTGCTCGCCCTCTTTCCTTTTGCCGCAAGCCTCTGGCTAATGCAGTGGGTTTTGCGGGAGATTCTGCAGCGTAAGAAGAGGCAAAAAGAGAGTATTACGTGTCGCGACCTTCTCAAGCGGGCAGAGGCCAGCTGCGTTGCCGATCCAGCAGGTGCGTGGCGCGATCTTGAGGCGGCGCTTCTCCTCTCTCTCTATGAGGAGGGCTTTGTCAATGATATTCCCCTCTCAACCGATGCGATTCCACAGGAGCCAGCCTGCGCCTCGATTGCTGCTTTTTTAAGCCATCTTCACGCCACTCGCTACTCGGGTAGGCCGGGGGCCTCTTTGGAGCTGGTGCTCAAAGAGGCTTGGGTCTTACTACTTAAGTTGCGCGACCATAAGAGGTCTTCATGAGAGCGCTCATTATCCTATTGCTGCTTCCTTGCTACCTCTTTGCAGAGATGCTATTGCCAATTGGGCAGCCTGACATGCAGCCTGACATGCAGTCTGGCACGCAATCTGAGGCAGCTCTAGAAATGCCACTCGAGGAGCAGCTCCTCTTGGCCTACGCAGCCTATAGCGAGGGCGAGTCAGCACCCTCGCACCTTGTGGCTGAGGGCTGCTTTAACCGGGCGCTTGAGCTCTACCACTCGCTCGCCCCGCGCTATTCAAGCGCTCCTCTCTATCAGAATATCGCCAATTGCTACTTCCAGCTTGGAGAGTATACTTATGCTATTCTCTACTACCGCAGAGCTCTCCTCCTTGCCCCCCGCGACAGGACGCTTAAGGAGCTTGTCGCGATAACGCGCGAAAAATTAAAGGTCGAGGCCCCGCCACGCGGTACAACTCTCCTTGAGCTCCTCACACTCTCCCGCCTAATCTCTGAGCGTGAGAGTCTCTTTGTGGTAGCCGCCTGCGCAACGCTGCTTGCAATTGTGGGCTCCCTCGCTCTTTGGAAGGGATCGCGGCGTCTCTATCATGGAGCCATTGTGATTGCAGGCTTTAGCCTCTACATGCTAGTGACCCTTCTTCTCAACCAGTCATTTGCTGACAGAGAGGCCGTCCTTATCCGCGCTGCTATGCTTCGCTGCGATGCCGGTTTCACATACGCTCCCTCAATTGACAAGCCGCTTCCTGGCGGCTCTGATGTGATCATCAAGAGCTGCTCTCGTGATGGTCAGTGGCTCCACATTGAGACTCTTTCAGGCGAGCTCGGCTTTATTCCCGCCGATGCCGCCCGCCGGTTGTAGTTACACCCCCCCCATTTTTGTCTGCCAGGCCGAGCTCCTTCAGTTTTGCGGCAAAACAAAATATCTTCTCTATGGACTAATTAAAAAATTAATTCCCGCGCGCATGTTGCTGAAAACTTCTATAATGCTTGCACAAAATTTCCCCTATGAACAATATTTCAGCCTATTGATTTACGTTGAATGAGCTAAGAGGGAAGGATGAAGGTAAAGCTGCCGCAGGAGATAGATCAAGAGGGGAGAGAGCTACTGGATGCTCTCTTGAATGATATCGGAACTCCTCTATTAAATAACTTATGGCGAGTAGAAGAGTTTGAGGAAGAGCTCGACGGTTGGCTCGATCCTCTCTCTTTAGAAGTGCTGCCGACATCGCGAGGTATCGAGATCGATGATGAATACGTTATACCTGCTAGACCTCTTATCTCTGCTCGGATTAGCTATGAGCAGATAAAAGCGTCGGTCATCAGAGCCTGGTTCCCTGCGGTCGATCCGGGCCTGCGAGCGCTATCCATCTTTATTGCTGGAGGCCAAAGGGTTCGCATCACCGTTGTCTATGATGGAGGGGCGGCCTCTTTTCAGATGGGAAGATTGGGCATCTTTTTGGCTCAGGTCATAGCTGATCTTGACCCTCAATACAAGGTGCACCTCGACCTGCAGTATGTGCAGGCTCCCACACCCTTTGTAGTCAAAGGCGAGCTTATCTACGCCAGATATGAAGGTGGGCGAGAGTTTGTAGCGGAGGTAGCATCAAGGGCTCGCCCGATTAAGATCCTTAGAGAGCCAGAAAAGTACCCCGGGATATTCTCATTGTATAAGGCACTTGTCGGGAGGGTCCACAATAGTATTCAAGAGCTTTATATCGAGCCTCAAGGCGAAGAGGACGGTACTCTTCTTGCCTTTTCGCCAAAGAGAATTCCAGCAGTTGCGATTAAATTATTGACCTGTGCGGCTGAAGAGTTTCAAGCTTCGTTGCCCTTGTCGGGGCGCCTTATCGTGAAGACCACCTCCCGTAGGCGCGACTCTGAACGCCCTCTCTACTCCTTAATTAGCGAAGAGTAGTCTCTTCGTTTCAATGCATAATTAAGAACTTTTATTGCATAAGTAAAATATTTAACGCTAAGTACTGTTTAATTGCATAAAAAGATGTGTATATAATATAGAAAAATTAAAAGGCGAGGTGAGCAATGAGTGAGTGGACCCACATTATCGGATTTGGAAAGCAGCTCTTCCTAGAGATTCTCCACGACTCTTGTCGCGCAGTTAGCATCGAGATTAAAGCGGACAAAGAGACGCTCCTGCTCCACGTTCTTATCGATGGAGAGATTTCGGAAGATATCATTGAGTTGCTCCATCGGGTCGCAGCTAAGCTTGTCTCAAGCATTAAGAGTAAGTATAAGTTTGAGATAGAGGTTGAAAAAGCGAGTCTCGATCAGCGTTTCCAATTAAAAGGTGATGTTATTCTCGATCGGCGTAAAAAGCGAAAGGAGCGTTGCGATCGACGACGGGACGACCCACGAGAGACGGAGTAGCCTCCTCGAGTTAAATAAAAAGCATAGAAAAACTTCTTCTTTTCATCTGCCAATCGGCATCGCTTTCCCCTTGCTGCACTTGTTCATTTTTGCCTGCTAGCACGAGCTTCTTAAGTGCTACATTAAAACAAAATGTTTTATTTTCGAAATTCACTCAAAAAATCATTTTAGTTTCCTGTTCTCTGCCAGTCGACAGAATGTGTTTGTTAGTAATTTGGTCTTTCTATATGGTGGTGGCTCAAGAAAGCAACTTCATTTTTTATACGATACTTATGGTTGTGATTAGCCGTTTCTAAGACTGAGGAGCCCCAAATGGAAGATAGTAGAATCAGCGGATCAGGGGGCGGGAGCAGCC
>JAKBAF010000165.1 GCA_021809305.1 bacterium | reverse complement strand
GGATTTGAAAAAGACTCAAAAATGAAATTTTAGATCCATTTTGACTTGCACACTCCGTCTAGGCTCCAATTGGTTATCAAGGAGATAGACGGATTTTTCATTGAAACTAACACGGGTATTGTGATATTATGATTATATAATTTTTCACAAAAAGACCCAGACGTGTTTAGCAGCGCCCTTCGCTCCTTCCAAAACCTTGCCATGCCCGCAAAGGTTGCCCTATGCGGGGGCGCCATAGTGAGTGTTGCCCTAGTAACTCGGATGGTGGTGGCTCCCTGCTTTAAACCAAAGCCTCCCTCCTACTCCCCTCCCCCATCAACGCCCAAACCTATCGCTACGCCTGTAACCCCAGCTGCAGATATTGCTGCAGGTATTGGAAAGAAGGTACTTGGGGGAGATGAGCCGAAACGTCCCAAGCCCCTTGTGACCAAAGAGCAGCTACAGGCAGGAGAGTCTATTCAGCTCTCTCTTCAAGAGATTGTAGGAAGAGCTGCAGGCGCCGATATCGACAGCTCTAGCCTCTCTATCCTCGACCACCTGCTTAAGAATAGCGAATCCCACGTCTTTGCCGACCCCTTGCGCTCCTTTTTGGAGCTTGTCTCCAACGCACTTGATGCTACACAAGACCCATCAAAGCAGATTGGAAAGTTTGGCATCGGCTTCCTCTCGATCTTGCGCCTCCTGCGCCCATCCAAGGAGCCTGCTAGCGACATTACCATCGAAACAGCCTATGAAGAGAAAGGCCGGCTTTTCTCCTACATCCTCAAGCTAGAAGAGTCTGAGGGGGGCAAACTCTTAGCTACCTTCTCCCTTGGCACGCGAACGGTTAGGGGTACACACATCACGATCCACCCAAAAAAGACGGGCGAATGCTTCTCCGCAGAGGGCATCGATCGGTTGCTGCGCTACCTCCACTACCTCCAATTCTATCCACATGGGGCCCTGGAGTGCACATATGACCTTGAAACCACGAGGATTGGAGATGGCGCTCCGCTTGTTAAAGTGGCCGCCTTTGCTCATGAATTGAGCGTCTCAGATGAGGGCTGTGGAATCTCACTTGAGTGCGCTCTTAACCACCTCCTTGTCCCAACAAGCTCAAGCAAGAGCGCTCCGAGGAGAGCACTCGGCTCGTATACCCCAGGCCCTGCTCGGGCGGTTCACTTCAGGGGTAGGGAGAGTGAAGGGAGTTCCACCCTCGTTGCTACAGTCGGTGGGGTTATTGTCGTAGAGCGCTCCCTTCAAAGGCCATTTAGAAATAGTGGAGGCGAGATTCTCGACCTCCACCTCGCCTTCCCCGCCTCTACTCGGCTAACCGTTGCCCGCAACGCCATTCAATTTGCGCAAAGAGGGTGCCAGGAGGAGCTTATTCTAAGGGAGATTCTTATACGAAGCGTTAAGGCAGGTCTCGATGATGCCCATGACTACCCCCTTGACCTCCTCTACCATGGCGCTGCTGCTTTTGAAGAGACCCTCCCTGGCTCCTATAAGGGTGAGCTTACAGGTCTGCTAAGAGGTGAATTCGCAAGGCAGATAGCTGGCCGGCCTCTCATCCCTTCTCCGCCAGGGGCTATTGCTGAACTATCGGCTGTTTTAGGGCCATCCTTAGTGGCGGGGGATTTAAGCCTAGCCCCCGTTCTACAAGAGATGCTAGACGGGGGCTATGCTCGTCTCGAAGAGCAGCTCCTAGTGCAAGCAAGGCAGGATATTGAGAGCAGGACCGAGGCTGGCACGATCGCTCGCTCCCTCCAAGAGATGGCGCTTGACCTGTCGATATTGAAGGGCATTCACCTCTTATTTGTCCCAGATGAGCAGCTAAGAGACGCCCTTATGAGCCACTTTGGCCTCTCTAAGGTGCTTTTTGTGCGCTATTCACTATTCGAGGAGGAGGTAGGGCAGGTTTTCCCAAACCTTGCCGAGGCCGCAAGGTCCCTTGGCGCCGCTGTTATTGCCGCTTATGCTGAGGAGAGCCGCTCTCTTGCCCTCCACCCGGCGCTCCTCCCCTCGCTTGCAGGCCTGCCTCTTGATTTCGGCACGGACCTTGCGGTGATGATCACCAATGCAGAGGTAGCTCCCTATACCAAGCAGTACCCTCTAGATGATCTAGAATTGGACAGCCTCTTAGCCGTGCCGGAATCACATTTTAAGGAGCTCTGGCAAGAGTTCGATAATGTAATCATCAAACGACTTAGCCAAGTGAAGATCGTTCTCAATCCAGACGATCCTGAAGATAGCACGCGTGCGTTACTCTTTGTAAAGGCAAGTGAGCTGCGCCCCATGCAGATTCTCTTCCGACGTGGCAATCTCGGCTACCCTATAAAGGGGGGTGAAGAGGAGCTATTGCACTATCTAAAGAGTATTTTAATTTTTTCGGAGGTTCATCCCAACCGAATAACGGAGTGCGCAAAAATCTCCGATCCGGAGGGGCTAGTGCGTAAGTGCATCGAGGGCTCTTCCTACAGCGAAAGACTTGCAGCACACCTATCTGGCGAAAAGTTCGAGGGTAGTGATCGGGTGAATTGGGAGGTTATCGACACTCACAATCATACCAGTAGCAATCTCCCCTATGCGACACTGAGCCGACTCATTTTTGCAACCCTTCTCAAACAGGTCGGCTTCCCAAGTAGCAATACTAGCCACTTCGTCTCGGTCGGAGGTAAACGCCTCTTACCAGCAAAGCTCGAAGACCTCTGCTATTCAGAATTTAGGGATCTCTTCCTCGCTTTAATTCCTCGAGAAAGTTCAGCTGTCATGGGCGCTCCTCTTTCAACCGATACCACCCGGCCGATTGTGCGAGCTGAACCCTTTACTGCGATCGATCGCTATCACGGTGAGCCCCTCTCCCCTGCCCTGCTTGAGCTCTTTCTTCTCGAAGAGTCTGTGAGGCAGGTCTATGAGGGGGAGACTGAGTTCTTAAGAGTAATTGAAGACTCTTTGGCCACCCTCCCTCCGATCTATGAGAACTACCTCACCCTCCCCAAATCGCTTCTAGAGAGGCTTGAAGCTAGCAATCAAAGATGGGGGAAAAGAAGTCCGTTTTTCACCCTTTGTGCAACTGAATCTTCTCTCCACGAGATGGCAGATCTCCTCCTCTCGCTCAAAGAGGCGCCAACCCTTGGCCAAAAGCTCATACGCCTCACAACCGAAGCGATAGCGGTGCAGCTCGATACGAAGAAGAGGGAGGAGAATTTTAAATGGCGATCTTCGACACGCTTGCCTCGCATTACCTCAGCCAACCCCCTAAGTGCCCTTGCCCATGCAAGAGTGTTAGGCCTATCAGATCGCCTTATCAAGCACACTCTCACCCAAATCAATACCAGCGCTGAGCTCCTGCTTGTGGCCTCTCTTCTCCAAGATCCAGAGCTCCGACCTTTTATTTGTCTCGAAGAGGGAGAGGAGGTGAAACGCTTCGAGAAGGCGCTAACAGGGCTAATTGAGAGCTACATTCAAGCCCTCCTCTCGAAGGAGTCGCTTCGCAAGCTTACCTTTGAGGTCTTAGAAAAAGGCGCACTGGACGGCCTAAAATCAAGCCTTCCCCTTGTTCATAGCGCCGCCACCATCCATTTAACGGGCTTAATGAATAGGACCCCGCCGATTAGACAAGCGGAGAGCTTTGTCGATGAAGTCTTTGCCCCAATGCTGCGTGATGCGCAGCCCTTTACGATCCATCAACTTCTTAACGCCCATCTCCAATCAGGGGATAAGCTTAGGGCGTCTCTCGTGGAGAAAAATCTCAAGGCTGCTCTTGAAGTTATTCAGGGAGCATCAAGAGAGTCCACCCTTCGCCTCGTCGCTCAATCTGTAGAACACGGTAGTGAGCGAGGTCCCATCGAGACCACCCTTATTGAATGCACTCAGAATTCAGGCGATGCCATCCGCAGTTTCCACAACGCTTTCTATAAGCGAATGGAAGAAAAGGGATCGAATCGTGACATCTATGATAATAGCCACTGCGATCCCTTCCTCATCCCCCGCATGACTCGTATGGGAGGCTCACTTCTCAAGGATGCCCTTGGAACGATCTCC
>JAKBAF010000164.1 GCA_021809305.1 bacterium | reverse complement strand
TGGACAGTGCACGAATGTACTCAATTATGGAACGAGCCATTGTGATGATAAATGCGCAGAAGAAATCGGCATTGGCGGCATATGCAGCTAAAGGTGATCGATATGCTATAGAAAGAGAGCGAGCCGCCGAACAGGGTCACGATCATTGGTTCACTCCGCGTCACGAAAGGCGATGGAAGGACATTGAAGTTGAACTTCTAACTAGCGACTACAGTGGACCAGTGTCGATGGCGTTATTTGGGGACCTGGCGATAATTCAATAAGAGCAAAAGACAATGGCGTACTCTGCCCTCAGGAGCGCTTTTGAAAGGGGGTACGAATCTGGATACCCCCTCAAATACTCCTGAGGGCATTTCCAGCTAACGTAACTTCATGATACCCCCTCGATTCAGAGGGGGATTTTCTTTCCTATTCCAGTACAATCAACAATAAATAATTGCAAGCACACTGTGATATGCCTCGAAAGGCGCTCGTTATACGGCGTTAGGGATAGATGACATGGTTCAATTCTTACAGCAAGGGGCTCCTAATGATCTTGGAGCAATGCTTGGCACCGCACCCCAAATTTGAGCTTACGGCACAGGCATTTAGCAGCAGAGTCTGATGTGTGGCCATCAAAGTCCATTTGATGCTGGAGTGCAAGCCGCTCGCCGAGGTGTAGGCAAATATATCACTCAAGCATATGATGACTGTACCAAAGTCAAATTGAGTGTATTTATGCAGGGGACTGGCAGCCAAGTGGTGGAAAATCAAGCCGTAACAAGACGTAAGGGAGATTGTCTCTTTGGCGATGTGCGGGCCCAACAGATTGATTGCCCAACATGGAAGAAGGGCGCGCTCAGCTACCTTTTACATATACCGTACGAAAGTAAACGAAGTTCAACCGGAGGGGATAGGTTATTAATTTTAACAATGTGATTCGCGCTGAGCTGCCCGGAGCAATAGTGCGTCTATAGTGCACAACTAGAGGAGTGGTCTAATGTTTCATTATCATCCAGGATGTCATCCACGAGAGCCCGGATTTGGTAGGGATTTTTTGGTCTGCAGTGTTGCAGGCGTTACACCTCTTCCAGATAAAAGCGGAATTGATCCTTGCCCGATGCCGTGGGCAAGTGATTCTGTCATACGTTACAAGCAAAGGCTTAGTTTTTGGAAACACAGGCAGTCACTTTATGAAGAGACTCCTGCCTGCGAATGGCAGAACATTCGTTTAACAGGAAGAAAAGCTAATCCTATAGTTCTTCCTCCGCCTAAGAATGAGATAGAACATTTTGAATGGAACGGCTTCAAGGACGTTCTGATGCCGCTTGCTACCCTTGTTCTATTGAGCATTATAGCAGGCAGTATTGAGTATAAAATTTACAGATCAGGGGTGTGAAATGGAAAGACAAGATGCAACAAGTTCAGAATTCAATTTAAGAGCTATTGTGCAGAGACCTATTTCTCCAGAGCTACAACCCTTCAGGGGTGTTAAGCTTCATTTACATAATTTCATAGCTGAACATCCTTTTCTTCATCCTAAAGAAGTTAAAAGAAACTCCGTGAAGGTGATGACAGGCGCTGGGGCGACTCAAGGAGCCTTTATGGGTGCTGTGATAGGTAGCCCGCTGCCTGTGGTGGGCCCAATAATGGGCGGCGTAATAGGAGGATTTGCTGGGGGATTGTTTTGTAACAAAATAGGAAATCTCGTGACTCATGTGGCAGAGAATACATCTCCTGGCGTACATGAAAATGAAAAAATTCGAGAGATAGCCATAAACATGGTGGCTATGATTCTTAGAGACATGTGCTGTGAAGAAATAATTGTATCCTATATCGATCCTTACGATTTTGACCGCCTCGAAGATCCAGTCATGCTTCCTAGCGGCTTTGTGTATAGCCGACATTCGGTATTAGCAAACATGAAAGGGCAGCGTAAACAAGCTAAAGAGTTATTTGAAAAGAACCAGGGACCAAAGCCTCAAGAAAAAGACAGTTACGTTTATGACGATCTAGGCACACCATTCACTAAAGATAGAATTTTCAAGTGCTCTTTTCACGAGGTAGCCGTGAAAGGCCGTATGAAATATCTGATTCAGCAAGAAGCTGGTCGTGAAGTAGATTCGAGACTCAAACTAGTCTTGATGAAAGCTGCAGAGCTTGCTGAAACTGAGAAGGATTTGGCGCTTTCCAGGGCTAAGATGGAAAGGGAAACTTATGTTGGGGAGAGAGGCCGAGCCGCAAAGGAAGGACAAAAACATTGGTTTACCGATGCCTTTGAGAAAAAGTGGTTTCTTGTGGAGCAGCACCTGAAAGGTGTCGACTTTAGCAAAGCAGTCCCGATTGGGCTGTTTGGCGAGCAGGCGTCAGGAATTTGATACTTTGATTAACTGGGAGTCTCGATCAACGAGGTTGGACGAAGGCCCTCTGCGCACTCCTGTTGCGGTGCCATAGGAGAACGAGGAGAGATGCAAAGAAGAGAGCGCTGATTAATTTAAGTTTTACTGGAGGCCGCGGAGCTGCCGGAACAAGGGGAATGGCGCCAATTTGAGGTACTTCCATTTGGGTAGAAGGAGGCTTTTCTAAGATATGAGGAGAGGAGGGCGGCTCTAAGATATGAGGAGGAGCGTAGACCTTTAGCCTGTTTTTTCTTGTTACGGAGACGATTATAGGATGGATGCCAGAGATCAGGCGTAGTTGTGTCTCCTTCAGGTCGGCTGAGCCAATTGAATATGAGGAGCTGGGGCTTTGGGGGAGCCAGATCCTTAAACCACTTTTGCGAGGGTCTACACCAGTGGCGTAGAGGATGAGAGCGGAGCGTCTCCCTTTTGGACCCACCCAGCCGAGCTCCGGTCGAATCGTGCTCTTCACAAGGGCAGCTAACCTCCACTCTTGCTCTTTACCAGGTTGAGGCGTATGGATATAAGCCGCAAAGCCGCAGTCACCTATGGCAATAAGAAGTTTATTCTTAGAGGTGGAGGCGTTAAAGAGCCGAAGGTATCCGAAAGCCTCAGCAGGCCATGGGATAGAGCTGCATCGCTCCCCTCCTTGGCCATCGATTAGATCAATTCCATCAAGTGATGGCATCGTCAGTCGTAGCCCCTCGCCCCATGCGACGTACTCTATATCCTGTTCCACAGGAAATTGTGGAACAGTAGCCGTATATTGGATCTCCTTACCGACATCGAAAAGAAGTGTGGCGTTGAAAGGGACAGTCGTAGGGAGACAGATCACAGGCATCGTCTCTCGATAAATGATCCAGGGCACTTGGCCAAGGCTTGTGGCTTCGGACCGCTTCGATATAGGGTTACCCTCTACCCAACCCAACTCACAAACGCCCTCACTATCAATTTCCCAAGCCGCAACTCTTCCTTCGCAAACTTCAGCATAGACAAGCTTCTCTTCCTTTCTAAAGAAGAGCGAATAGCCGCACGCTATGGGTTTGTCTAGCCGGCCAATTTCCTTCATGCCAGTAGGCAGGAGATTGTAAAAATGGATACCATCTGAATACTCGGCGGCAACGCTGTCGACGTCCTCACCGAAGGCTGTCTGTAGGGGAGTGATGTGGATCGGTCTTGGTAGAGCTTCACCCTCTATACTACCGCTCCATCCAGTTTCGATGGGAGGGCAACTCTCTCTGCCGAGTCTGCATTGCGCGAGATCACCTCTCGCAGAACCGTAAAGCGTTTTGTCAACAAGGGACCAGTGGGCAATGTGGCGCCAAGAATCAAACCAACTCTTCGTTTGTGTAGATAGATCGCCCTCAGCGGCACAGCGCCAAGGGCTATCTTGCATCAGATGCGCCAAGAAGCTAGAGATGATGCATTCTGGGCTAATTCGATGAAAATGCCTATTTACTAGTGCAAGAGCGCAGCAAGAGGGCAAGTCGAGCTGTCGAAAGATGGCTAGTAGTAGCTCTTCGGGAAAGTTGTCGAATACAGAGCCCGCGAGCTGGGCATCATAGACCTGCTGGTGGTTCTCGCTAGAGACTTGTCCTATCGATTCGCCCAATATCTATCCAAATTCTAGGTTTCAATAAGCACTGTGCAAATTATCTAGATAAATACGCATAAAATCAATAGT
>JAKBAF010000163.1 GCA_021809305.1 bacterium | reverse complement strand
TGGACCCGCGAGGCTCCTCAGGGGAGAAGGGTATGAGTGAGGGCTGGATCGTCAGCTGGCGCCCTTCCTCGGCGTAAGCCGCAACGAGTGAAGTGGCGAGCGCAAGCGCACCAGAGTGCCCTTTCTCACCCGCTCTTTGAAGCAGAGATGAGGGGGCAAAGAGCGTATCCTGTAAGCCAAAGTGTGTGCAAGCAACTGAGCCACAGCAGGCCATAAGGCTCGTGTCTGGGAAGAAGACCACACTGATACCCCGAAGAATCTCGCCATTGAAGGCTAGCCTTTCAAGCTCACCCATCTCTGAAATGCGCTCAGCCAATTTTCCTTTTAGGCGGTTGTAGTGAAAGTGAACCATCTCCCCATCCACTGGAAGGGGAAGAAAGTCTCTCTCCTCTTCCTTATCATTGGTGAGTAAGCGCGTAAGCGTTTCCCAATGCGTGAGGGGAAGGGGCACCACCAGTCGACGGCCCGTCGCGGCTTTATCTTCTACCTCGTCGGCGCTCCTGGCCAGATGCGCTTCGAGCGAATGGATAAGATGGTTTGAAAAGAATCTTTGGAGCCCGCCGGAAAGACGGCTCTCCCATTCTTTGAGTCCCCTATAGAGATAGGCAGGAAGGGTAGCTAGGGGCTTATTGGAAAAGCCTTTTCTTTGAGAGAGGGAAGCACTCAGGGTTTCATCGATGATTTTGGTGATAGAGAGCCTCTCTTGCAAATGTGTGAGCTCAATGGCATCTCTAGCAAGCGTTAGGCGAGTCTCTTGGGGCAGTTGGAGGAGTATGTCGAGAGCCACATCGGCCCCTTCTTCTGGCGGAAATGCGGTCTGCAGCTCATGGGCTAGGACAACAACTCCGCCAGCCGCGATCACAAGGTGAGAGCGGTCAGACCGCTCCTTTCCTTTATACTGAACCAGATGGACCCTTTCTGGTTGGGTCATAGGTGCCAAAGGCTTAGGCACCGTCTTTGTCGAGGCGCTTGGCACCAATAGGCTACGGAGCGCTACCTCTAAGGGAAGCCCGCATCCTTGGTCGCTAACCTCTAAGCTACCCGGGGTGAGAAGAACCGAGACACTCGCTTGACACTCCGAGCCAATGCAGAACTGCTCTCCAGAAACCTCAACGCGAATAGAGCCGTGTTCAAAGAACTGGAGCTGCCACAGCGATCTCCTTAAGGCTGTCAGCTCTTCTTTTGAAAAAGAGCCACCAGCCTTGGGGATGAGCCGCACTCGCGTACCCAAGCTCTCTCGTTTTGTGGGCCAGAAGCTGGCTGTAATCTTTCCGTCTCGATCGGCCTTTAAGCGGATTAGGTAGGAGTTCTTCTCTTCTCCCTCCAAGTAGCTAGTTTCAATTTCCATTTTGCCCTGCTTCAAGTAGATCAGTGAAGCAAAGAAACCCGTGCCAAACTTGCCCGTAGACCCCTTCTCGCGCATTGCATCGAGAGCATTGACCACCAGTTCTAAAAAGGCCCTAGCAGAATCGGCCATTAGGTGTTCGGAAGCGTCTTGGATCCAATGGCAAGCGATCGCCTTGCCACTTTCGCTTATCTTACCGGCGATAGCATGGGAGATAATTGTTTCAAGAGGGTAGGACAGCCTGCCCGCTTCGAGGAGCTCTTTGTAGGTAAAGAGGGGTTGGTCCCCTAGCGAGAGAGGATCGATCTCACTCTCTTCGTGCCGATGTTTTTGTTCCTCAGCGCGTATTTCAGCAGCGCGCGAGGCTAAGGCGGCGAGCTCCCAATTGAGTCTCATGAGAGTCGCTCTGTCCATCGGTCCGGCACCTTCCATTCGGATCACCTTTGTTTTTTCGCAAACTTTTTAGAGATTAAGGATGTAAGAGCGCACAGGCGAATCCAAGTGAGCCTTTAGAGCAGCGGCGCGAACACCTCAAAAGTGCACGAGCGCATTAGGCGTATCTCCAAGTTTTCTTACGGTCTCCCCCAAAAGGCATTGGGTCGCAGGAAGGGAGCATTAGCATTGTCAGTCGCTTCGCGAAGAGCTTGAGCAGCCTATACCAGATAGTACTAGCGGCGAGATGACTCTCCAACGACCTGCTCCTCATGAGATGAAGAGTGAACAGATCACTTACTTTGCCACAAGGTCACGAGAGTAACGACCTTCTCTTCTCCGAAGAACCTTCTTCCCAGGGTTCCGAGATAGGGTAGGCTGGGGCGATGAGTGCTGAACATTCCATTGGCGCGCATAATAACCCTCGATATCGACCGCTGAGAAAGGGCTTATCTATACAAAATCCTAACAGATTAGCGCAACTTTTTGGTGAGAACGGGTGCACCAAGCGATGAAAGAGGCCGGTCCTCATTATAAAAATCAAAATATGGGACAGGAGCTCTTTAAGGGCCGGCCTGATGACACGCTCAACATTGGCTACGCTCGCGGCTGGTTTAGCCAGAGCCAGCGGCTTTTTCAGATCTACCAGCACGAAGGTGCCCACATCCCATTTCTCGATCCTCACCGAACCTGGGAAAGCGTCTTAGAGCTGAACTACTGGCTGGCCGTCACGCCATGGTTGGCGGTAACCCCTCTTATCCAGTGGATCGGCAACCCAAATGGGACTGGCACCCTGCTCGATGCGCTGGTCGTTGGTGTGCAAATAGGGGAGGTTCTTTAGGGACTGGGAGTGCTGACTTACACTAAAAGTTACTAACGTCCGATTGGGCTAGTTTTTTGGAAGCAAGTCAGTTCTAAATCTACGTGATTTCAGATTTAGTTCATCAATACTAATACTAGCACTAAGCGAACATGAACTCTTCCCACAGACTATTATTGCTCTCCCCCGCTCGGTGCTTACTTTGCCAGTTTCAACTTGAGAATAACATTTATTAGGCGTATATTAAGATTTGCACCGTTTTTTCTCACTCCGTGCAGTGTGCAAACATGGCGTAAAATCCCAACAAGGAGACGACCGATGGAATCAAAAACACCAGCAGAGGGTGTGTATACAGCTTGTGTAGGTGACAATGGGGTCGTTTACATCAATCCCGAGTTTAAGACTGCCATCCGGGCTAGAGAAAATGACGGTGTTAATGGAGAAGCCGCACGAGTGGCTGCCGCTCAACGAGTGAAAGCATTGCATAAGCAGCAGGCCGTAAGTGAAGGCTGCACTCCTAGGGGCTATGTACCTTCAGCATTGGACCGAGAACGAGACTGGAAGGAAATCAAGGAGTGGGCTGCCGAAATGGGCTCAGTAATGGCCGTTGTCACCGCTGTCGCCTGCGTATTCGCTCATTTTTATTGTAAATAAACAAGAAGACTAAATGGAAGCTAACTACGCCATAGAATTACAACCACAAACATTAGATCGCTGGTTCAATGTACGCAAAACCTCCTAAAACACCAATCAGGCAGGCGATTCGGAGAGCGAAATCAATAACGGTATTCATCTGAGCATTAATCCATTGACGCGTTATTCTACTCACTTGTTCTTGATTGCTGCGCCTCGTTGGCTGCTGCAGCCTTTTGCTTGGCTCGATCTACAACCTCTAATGACTCCCCAGGCCCTGTACTGCGATACCGACAGCGTTCAGCATAAGATCGGACTCGAAATCTCTTGGACGTAGGGAGCGGCTGAGCACCTGGTGTGATATCTACCTGACGTAGCCAGTCCGATTCGGGTTCTGGATAGGCTTCATTGCCAGTTAAGTTATTCACGATATCGCTAATACTGGCTTTACAACCCTTAAGACGGCCATTTTGAATCTCCGCCTCAGGAATTAAAAAATAATCGAAAACCACGCCTGTAGAACAAACTATTCGCTTAATCTGAATAACTGTGCCTGCGTCAATGATTGCCAAAATAGGCTCACTATCAGGCTCTGAGTGAATCCCATATTGTTGTAGATAAGCTGCAGACTCCCACCAGTTGTTTGGATGGTTTAGAAAATCATCTGCGGAAACGGGAAAATTAGGGCTGTCACCTGGAGCAATCAAGGCGCGTTTTCCCTCACTTTTGATAAAAAAAACAGGACAAATAAGCTCCCACCTTGAGCCTATGAAAGTTTCAAAACAGGGCTGCTTGGAGACGTCTTCTTCGCAACTCGCAAGCCCTCCTAAAATGCC
>JAKBAF010000162.1 GCA_021809305.1 bacterium | reverse complement strand
GGAACAAGCGCACTTAAGACCTCCTGCTCACAATCCCAGAAGAGCGCCCTTCTCTTCAGCGCTTGAGATCCCTCCTGCCTATTTCGAGGAGCTCTCTGACTTGATGGGGTTGAGTTTAAAAATTTTTTAAACTCTGTGTCGTTCCATAAAGTGCTAAAGCGACCTGAGAGGTAGTCTAGGATAAGTACTGCATGGGGAACTTCCTTTGCCCTTCGACCCCCCGTCAAATGCAAGAGGGTGACCTCCCTCTGAAGTGGGGCTGGAGATCCACTAGCCGCGGTGGAGAGAGGGATTGGGGACGGAACCTGTCGCTGCCTCGCCGACTCTCTTCTCTCTCTTTGCGTAAGCTTTTGTGTGCGCTTTTCGCTTATCCCTTCCATTCTTCACATGTCCTCTTAGCTTTAAATTCGAATGGTTACTATTATTCACGAGTCACAGCTACTTTACAACGGTTTTAATGAAAATGAAATACTTTATTTTGTGTCTATTTTTATTTGGGTCGGCCGTGTTAGCGCAAGAAATGAGCCTTGATGAGAAGGTGGGCCAGCTGCTGCTCGTTCACTTCTCTGGGGATAAGGTGAACCAAGAGGCAGAGCAGCTGATCGAGGAGCTACACGTGGGTGGCTTTATCTACTACGAGCTGGCCAACGCTCTTACTAGTCCTGACCAGGTCAAAAAGCTTAGCCACCAGCTGCAGATGAAGAACAAAGAGAGTCATGAGATTCCACTCTTTATTGCTATCGATCAAGAGGGGGGGAGGGTCACTCATCTCAAGGAGGGCTTTACGCTCCTTCCGAGTGCGAGGGAGGTGGGGAGTTTACACACCTTAGAGAAAGCCTCGCGCCTCGCCTATCAAGTAGGAGGGGAGTTCCGGGCGGTTGGTGTTAACATGAACTTGGCGCCTGTAATCGATGTCGACACCAATCCTTCTTGTCCCCTTATGGGTTCAAGGAGATACGCCTCTGATCCAAAGATGGTTGCCGCCTTTGGACGGGCGACACTCGAGGGCTACAAGGAGTCGGGCATCATCGCTGTTGCCAAACACTTTCCTGGTTATGGGGGAGCTCTTTGCGATCCTCATCTTGGACTGCCAACCCTTATCAAGTCGAAAGGTGAGCTCGAGAGGTGCGATCTTGAGCCATTTAGGGTAGTAGCTCCACTATCACCTGCGATTATGACAGCGCACCTCTTTGCCCCGGCACTAGACCCTCTCAATATTGCGACCTTTTCTGCCACAATTGTTCAAGGTCTGCTAAGAGAGGTTTTGGGCTTCCAGGGGGTGATCATGACAGACTCGCTTTTGATGGAAGGTGCACTACAGGATTTTTCAATTGAAGAGGCGGCCATTCGCGCCTTTCTTGCTGGCCACGACATTCTCATTATTGCAGGTAGACTGGAAAATGATAGAGCAAGCTGGTCGACCCTTCCTCTCTTAAAGCGGGTGCACGGAGCTCTTAGCCAAGCCGTTATGGACGGGCGCATAACTCGTGAGCGGCTCAATGCTTCCGTGAGGCGAATACTTACTTTGAAGCAGAGCATCACACCTCTAGATCGGTTATCCAAAGTGCAGGGTGAGCGTTAGTGCCGATGCGCATGGCAGGGTAGAGATCGGGCTTATAGGGACCGCGCAATAGATTGTGGAGTATCGCTCTCTTCTTTTCACCAAGGACGTGAACGGCGATATGAGTGCAGCTATTGAGTAAGGGGAAGGTGCAGGTCATCCGCCATGTTTTGAGCTTATCGACGTAGTTGGGAACGACAAGGCGATCCTCTACCCCAAGAGCTGTGCTACCAGGAAAGAGTGAGAGGGTGTGGCCATCCTCGCCAATCCCTGCCATTATCAGGTCAAAGTGGCCGCCAGCGCGCTCTTTGATAAGGTGCTCGTAGGCGAGTGCGTTGACCTCTATATCGGTCTCGGCATGCATCCGAAATACTTGCAAGGGAGCGGCTAGCTTTTCTATGCCCGATTCGAGTGCCATTCGATAGTTGCTGTCGTGATGATCAGGGGGGACAGGCCTCTCATCCCCAAAGAAAAAGAGAACCTTTGACCAGTCGAGTGCAGACGCAAACTCTTCGGCAAGCATTCGATAGATAGCAGCGGGCGTGCTCCCGCCAGAGAGTGCCACAGAGAATAGCCCCTTTTCGCGAATGGCGGCTATTGCGCAGTTGATGAAGTGCCTCGCTGCAAAGTGAACAGCAGCCTCGCCAGATGGAAGGGAGACCATCTTGGCGCGAGCATTAATCTGCTCAATTGGGGGAGAACCTTTTGTGATCATTGTGAGCGGCTCCTTTGAATGCCAGAGACGAGCTTAAGAGATTGCTGGTAGTGCTTTGTCGTTCCTTGCTGGAAGATCTCCCTTGCGAGAAGTTCATCGCGGGTTGGATGGGGGAGATAGAGTGTGTGAGGAAGATCGCAGCGCTCTGGGGTCCAGAGGCGAAAACAAGCGAGTTGAGAGGTGGGATCAACAGAGAACTCGAAGCGTTGTCTGCCATAGGTGATGGCATCGAAGTAGACAACCGCTCCTGGATCTCCGCGCCGGAGAGGATCTGGCTCTAACCGGATAAGTATAGGACCTCCTTGCCCCTCGTAGTTAAGATGGAGGGCACCATCTGGAAGCGCCTTGAGGCCTGTGAAGCGCCACTTCATCTGGGAGGCGATCCACGCCTGTAGATAGCTCGCTTGGATGCGAGGATCACGCTCGGGCCGATCATCTCGTGCGTAGAGAAACCTTCCCTCTTTAAGAATTGCGAGCTGCTCGAGGCGCTCTTGTGAGTTAAGGGCGCCAGCAATCACTTGTCGCCATCCCTCTGTCGCAGCCCACTGGAGGTCTGTAACGCCACGAGGAAAGCGATTGACAAGTCCAAGCAGGTAGCGACTAAAGAGGGGGAGCATGTCGAGTGCGTAGGGGTCGAATATGGCTCGCGAGAGGTAGGGGCTTAAAAATTCAAAGAGTTGATCGTCTTCGCGTGGACCGCCGAGCCAAAGGAGGTAGACGGGGAGGTCTGGCAGGAGATGAGGTAGTATAAGAAAGGGAACCTTCTCTGCTTCACTACCCGCATAGCGAATATGGATCATATCACAAGAGAGCCTATGCGGCCCCTCGCCGATAAGGTCAACGGCTACCTCAGTTTCGAGATAGCTCCTTCTAGACTCCTTGTCATGGGTAATGAAGAGGACTCGGGAGGGGAAGTTGCGGATAACACGCTTGGTGATCGCTTTAACTTCACTCGATCTATCAAGATGGGGAACGTAGACAAGAAGATTAAAGAGGGCCGCACGGACCTTATCAACCTCACCGTTGGCGCTCCAGGACTCCAAAAGTTCATGTTCAATCTCGCCTGGTTTGACGAGGAGGGCGGTTGTCACAATTTTACCTATTAAATAAAGCGCCAGCTACGGCCCCCGCGTCCGATGAGCTCATCGGCCGCTTTTGGGCCCCACGTTCCTGCTTGGTAGTTAGGGAAATCGGTCGGGGTTTCCCCTGCCCAGCGCTCTAGAATTGGAGTGAGAAGGCGCCAGGAGGCGAGCACTTCATCATCGCGCGCAAAGAGGGTGCTATCTCCTGCGATACAGTCGCAGATGAGGCGCTCATAGGCCTCAGGTGGGGTAAAGCCAAAGTAGGAGCCGTAGCGAAAGTCCATCTTTACAGGTTGAATAGTGGGGTGGCTCAAACCCGGAACCTTACAATTAATGCGCAGTGAGATGCCATCATCTGGCTGGATGCGCAAGACAAGAACATTCGTCTCCCTCTTCTGTCCCGGTTGTTGGAAGAGGACGCCGGGAATCTCTTTAAAGGTAATGGCGATCTCGGTCGCGCGCTTTGGAAGCCGCTTGCCCGCTCGAAGGTAGAAGGGCACGCCCGCCCAGCGCCAATTGTCGATGAAGAGTTGCAGAGCAACGTAGCTCTCAACGTTTGAGTCATGAGGAACATCGGCTTCATCGCGGTAGCTGACGACGGGCTCCCCATTGATATAGCCCCTATCATACTGGCCTCGGACGACCTGCTCTTCGAACTCATCCATCTGGATGGGGCGAATGGCCTCTAAGACCTTAACCTTTTCATCGCGTATTGA
>JAKBAF010000161.1 GCA_021809305.1 bacterium | reverse complement strand
AGCGGAAGAGGTCGGTGGCAATTTTAGCGCGGAGGGTGCGGCCAAGTTCGTGGAAGAGAGCGAAGGCTTCGTGCTTAAACTCCATAAGAGGATCTTTTTGAGCCACGGTGCGCATGCTGACCTCACTGCGGAGGTGGTCCATAGCTAGGAGGTGCTCTTGCCAGAGCTTATCGACAGCGCGGATCATGATATTGCGCAGGGCCTCTGCCGCCATCTCTTTGTGGGCAGCATCGTGATCTTCACTCTCACCCAGAAGGTTGGAGCGCAATTGTTGGACATGAATCTTGTGACGAAAAGCGTGAAGAACTTTATTTGTAGCAATTGAGCAAATCTGCTCTAGGGTCATGTAGTCGCTATCGAACTCTTCTGGGGTGAAGGTGACGGGGAGGTGCGTCATAAGCCATTGGCGATACCCCTCAGGATTCCACCCCTCATCACTCCCCCGGTTGCTAAGAAAATCGCTAGCAGAATTCTCACAGAGGGTAATCAGAAGATCTTCAGCAATGGCAATGGGATCACTTGTATGGAGAAGCTCATTGCGGAAACTGTAGATCTCGCTCCGCTGCTTATTCATCACATCATCGTATTCGAGAGTGTGTTTGCGGACCATGTAGTTACGACCCTCTACCCTCTTTTGCGCCGTTTCAATTGAGCGGTTGAGGATGGTAGCGGAGATCGGCTCGCCCTCTGGTGGCCGGAGCTTCTTGAGCATGGTATTGATGCGTGGTGAGGAGAAGAGGCGCATGAGGGGATCTTCAAAAGAGATGAAGAAGATGGCAGAGCCGGGGTCGCCAAGGCGGGCACTGCGGCCGCGCAGCTGGCGATCGATTCGGCGAGATTGGTGGCGAGAGACACCTATAACGTGGAGACCACCAAGCATTGCAACGCCGGTGCCTAGTTTGATGTCAGTACCGCGACCCGCCATATTAGTAGCGATTGTAATCGCACCTTGCATGCCGGCAAGAGAGATGACCTCAGCCTCTCTATCGTTATATTTGGCGTTGAGGACGGTGTGCTCTAACCCATTTTGGCGAAAGATGCGCGAGAGCTTTTCGCTCGCCTCAACAGACTCGGTCCCGATGAGAATGGGGCGACCTGTGGCGTGTATTTTGCGCACTTCAGCCAATATAGCGTTGTATTTCTCACGCTCTGTCATGAAGATAAGGTCGT
Source organism: bacterium (assembly GCA_021809305.1). Taxonomy (GTDB): domain Bacteria; phylum Chlamydiota; class Chlamydiia; order Chlamydiales; family JAFEGQ01; genus JAKBAF01. Next base: position 2,944 of record JAKBAF010000161.1, on the reverse strand, counting down.
CGAGATCTTTGCGCTGGCACGGGCGATAGGTAGGGATGGCAAGCGCTTCTAACTTATAGATCTCTTTGAATTCGCCAGCTTCGGTAAGGGCGGTACCGCTCATCCCAGCCAGCTTCTCATACATACGAAAGAAGTTCTGGAGGGTGATGGTGGCGTAGGTCTGCGTCTCTTTCTGGATGGGGACGGCCTCTTTGGCCTCAATTGCTTGGTGGAGGCCATCTGAGAAGCGACGGCCTGGTTGAGGGCGGCCGGTATTTTCGTCGATGATGACGATTTTGCCCTCTTGCACGATGTAATCGACATCGCGCTCCATTAGAAGGTGGGCACGGAGGAGTTGTCGGAGGTTGTGGGCGCGCTCTTTGCGCATCCCATCTTCCTCGCGAAGGGCCACTTTTGCTTGGAGCTTCTCGTCCTCATCTAATGTGGGATCATCGTCAATGCGAGCGTATTCGCCACCAAGGTCGAGCATGATAAAGTCATCAGGAGAGGCTCTATTCGACGCTGCGCCATGGCCAACCTCTGACCAGACAGCTATCCCCTTGTCGGAGAGCTCATATTCATTAGACCTCTCATCGACGATGATGCAGAGCTCAGCAAGAAGGAGCGTCCGCTCCTCCTTATTCTGATCGCCGTGGTAGTAGGCTTCGAGCTTGTCCAGTTCATCGCGAAGATCGGGATTTTCACGAGCACGCTTTAAGACCCTGTGCGTGGGTAGGCCCTTGCTGACGACCCAGAGTTTACGTACAGCCTCTCGCCGTGCAGCCTCCTGCTCCTTCGAAAGCTTTACCTCCTCCTCGCCCTCTTGCGCACTGAAGAGGCGAAAATCTTCTAAAACCTTTTTAGCCTCTTGGGCGATCCGATTACAAATATCGCGCTGACGACGGACAAGCGCTGCAACACCATCTTTTAGAACATCGTAGAGCTGCCGGCTTTGAGGACAGGGTCCAGAGATGATAAGCGGCGTTCTTGCCTCATCGATGAGGATAGAGTCGACCTCATCAATAATCGCAAAGTAGTAACCCCTTTGGACCTGCTCCTCTTTGCAATGGGCCATGGAATTGTCCCGCAAGTAGTCAAAGCCAAACTCAGAAGCTGTCCCATAGACGATATCGGCTGCATAGACACCCGGTCGCGCCTCAATAGAGACGCCCCCTATGAGGGCAGCTGTTGTAAGGCCAAGCCAGCGAACAATAGCGCCGACCCATTCGCAGTCACGAAGGGCGAGATAGTCGTTGACAGTGACAAGGTGGACGGGCTTGCCTGTGAGCGCATTGAGATAGAGAGGCATTGTGGCAGTTAGGGTCTTGCCCTCACCGGTTTGCATCTCTGCAATAGCGCCATAATGGAGGGCAATCGCACCGACCACCTGGACATCGTAGGGGACCATATCCCAGCGCTGATTGTAGCCAGAGACGTGGACCTCAGAGCCGCAGAGACGTCGGCAAGCTGTCTTCACCACCGCATAGGCTTCCGGGAGAAGGTCATCGACCGTCTCACCTCTCCTTATGCGCTCCTGGAACTCTACTGTTTTGGCGCGCACTTCATCATCGCTTAAGGAGACAAAGCGCTCGTCCCATTGATTAACTTCAGCAACTAGGCGCCAGTAGCGCTTGATGATGCGATCATGGGCCGTACCAAATATCTTTTTGAAAATTCCAAACATGCTCATTATCAGTGGTTAAGGGTCAGCACAAAGAGAAAATGGGCTAACGACCCGTTTATAAAATTCTATAGTACCCTTTTGTCTCATTTCCTTCAAGCTTCAAAGAAAACGATACCACATAGGGGAAGAAAAGGGGAAAGCGATGTCGATTGGCAGATGAAAAGAAGAAGTTTTTCTATGTTTTTTGTTTAACTCGAGGAGGCTACTCAGTATCTCGTGGGTCGTCGATCGCGACGCTCCTTTCGCTTTTTAATGGAGTTTGGACAAAATTCTGCCAGCTATCCGCACCTCTATTGTACGCTAAAAAAACAGCCTAACGACCGATCCTAAACTCTGCAGCTCTACTCACTCCCCTATTAACCTTTTCCGTTGCGCTTCAACGCCTCTGCAATCTCGGCGAGCGCTTTGGCCCCTTCATCCTCTTCATCGTCTATCTGGTTGTCGGAGAGGTTGACCTGGCGTAAGGAGGTGTTTGTCTTAAGCGCCTCGGCGAACGCCTTGGCCCCTTCATCGCCTATCTGGTTGTCGGAGAGGTTGACCTTGCGTAAGGAGGTGTTTGTCTTAAGCGCCTCGGCCAGCGCCTTGGCCCCTTCATCGCCTATCTGGTTGTCGGAGAGGTTGACCTGGCTAAGGTAAGCGTTTGTCTTAAGCGCCTCGGCCAGCGCCTTGGCCCCCTCATCGCCTATCTGGTTCCTGCCAAGGTCGACCTCGCTGAGGGAGACGTTTGTCTTAAGCGCCTCGGCCAGCGCCTTGGCCCCTTCTGCGCCTATCTGATTGTCCCAGAGGCCGACCTGGCTAAGGGAGGCGTTTGTCTTAAGCGCCTCGGCAAGCGCCTTGGTCCCTTCAGCGCCTATCTTGTTGCTGCTGAGGTGGACCTCGGTGAGGGTGGTGTTTGTCTTAAGCGCCTCAGCCAACGCCTTGGCCCCTTGATCGCCTACCTGGTTGCCCCTGAGGTCGACCTGGCTAAGGTAAGCGTTTGTCTTAAGCGCCTCGGCCAGCGCCTTGGTCCCTTCTACGCCTATCTGGTTGCGGTTGAGGTCGACCTGGCTAAGGGAGGCATTTATCTTAAGCGCTTCGGCGAGCGCCTTGGCCCCTTCATCGCCTATCTCGTTGTTGTAGAGGGTGACCGTGGTAAGGGAAGCGTTAGTCTTAAGCGCCTCGGCAAGCGCCTTGGCCCCTTCATCGCCTATATAGGTGCCGCCAAGGTCTACCTGGCTAAGGTAAGCGTTTGTCTGAAGCGCTTCGGCAAGCACCTTGGCCCCTTCTGCGCCTATATATCTG
>JAKBAF010000160.1 GCA_021809305.1 bacterium | reverse complement strand
CGGGAGATTGCAACGAGTGACCCCTCCTACTACAAGTGGACCCAGTGGATCTTTACAAAGCTCTACGAGCGAGGGCTCGCTTATGAGTCGGAGATGCTGGTCAACTACTGCCCAGATTTGGGGACGGTCCTTGCCAATGAGGAGATCGAGAATGGCCTCTCCAAAGAGGGGGGCCACCCCATTGAGCGTCGCCCTTTACGCCAATGGATGCTCAAGATCACAGCCTATGCCGATAGACTTCTTGATGACCTCGACCTTGTCGACTGGCCCGAGAGCATAAAAAAACTTCAAGCCAATTGGATCGGTCGGCGGGAGGGGCATGAGATTCTCTTTACGCTCGAGTCGGGCGACACTTGCGCTGTCTTCACAAATCGCGCCGACACCCTCTTTGGCGTCACCTACCTCGTCTTAGCCCCAGAGAACGCTCTTGTTGAAAAGATTACTAAAGCGGAGTGCAAGCAGGCAGTCTCTCAATACAGGGCCGAGACGGCAAAAAAGAGCGATCTTACGCGCACAGAGCTTGCGACTGTAAAGACCGGGGTTTTTACCGGTGCCTACGCCCTCCATCCCGCAACAAATGAGCGCCTCCCCATCTGGATTGGCGACTACGTCCTTAATAGCTATGGGACAGGAGCTGTGATGGGGGTTCCAGCCCACGATGAGCGCGACTTTGAGTATGCGATCCGCTTCTCACTTCCGATAAAACCTGTGATCCACCCCATAGCATCCCCAGGTGAGGCTCCACTTAGCTCATCCACCGTTGCGCAGGTGCTCGCTGGCAAGCTCTGCTGGGGGGAAGAGGGGACTTGTATCGGATCCTCAGCTGATGGCCTTATTCTTAATGGGCTCTCCCCTGAGGGGGCGCGGCGAAAGGTCGGAGAGTGGCTCCTTGCGGTCGGCAAAGGAGGGCCAAAGGTTAACTACAAACTGCGCCACTGGCTCTTCTCCCGCCAGCGCTACTGGGGTGAGCCCATTCCCATACTCCACTTTGAGGATGGCACCAAGCGGGCTTTAAGTTTAGATGAGCTTCCCCTCCTCCCGCCCCAAGTTGAGGAGTATCGACCCACACCTGAGGGGTTGAGTCCCATCGCGGCTGTTAAGGAGTGGGTTGAGATTGTAGATCCAAAGACAGGAAAGCGGGCGAGGCGTGAGACGAATACCATGCCTCAATGGGCGGGCTCGTGCTGGTACTACCTTCGCTTTTGCGATCCGCAAAATAAAGAGGCTGCCTGGTCGGCCGATAAGGAGCGGCGCTACCTACCGGTTGACCTCTATGTCGGCGGGGCGGAGCATGCTGTGCTCCACCTTCTCTATGCGAGATTCTGGCACAAGGTTCTCTTCGACTGCGGCCTCGTCTCCACAAAGGAGCCCTTCGCTAAGCTCTTTAACCAAGGGCTTGTTCTTCATCGATCATATAGGCGCACAAATGGAGCCTACCTCACTGTTGACGAGGTGACCCACGAGGGAGAGCGCTACATCTACACGAAGACGGGGGAGGAGGTCCACTCTCAGATTGAGAAGATGTCAAAGTCAAAACTCAATGTGGTGACACCCGACGAGGTGATCGCCGAATATGGCGCGGACGCCCTTCGACTCTATGAGATGTTTATGGGACCGCTTGAAAAAGAGAAGCCGTGGAATACCGATGGGGTGACAGGCTGCTACCGCTTCCTTACAAGGTTCTACGACCTTGCAACCTCTGATAAGGTTACAGATGTTGAAGATAGAAGAGCCACCAGGTTTGCAGCTCGCCTTGTTGATTACGTTGGCCGTGCAATTGAGACGCTGCAGTTCAATACGGCGATTGCCAAGATGATGGAGTTTATCAATGACTTCTCGAAATTAGAGACCTATCCGCGGGCAAGCCTCGTTATGGCCACCCAGGCGATAGCGCCATTTGCACCCCATTTAGCAGAGGAGGTCTGGCAGCTTCTCGGGCAGACAGCTCCATTAATTGATGCGCCCTGGCCAGCTGTTCGACCGGAGGACCTTTATGATGAGAGTGCTACCTATGTCGTTCAGGTCAATGGAAAGATGCGCGGCAGGTTCGAGCTACCCAAGGATCAATCTAAGGAGAGAATTATTGAGCTGGCCAAAAAGGATCCCAATATCTCACGGCACCTCGAGGGGAGAATTGAGAGCGTCGTCTTTGTTCCTAACCGGCTTCTCAACTTTGTGGTAAAGCCTTAAAAGGCAGCAGCGAGATAATGATTTTTTAAAATAAGAAGAGTATCAGGAGGGCAAGCGTCGCAGGCCGTCGTTCCGAGGCGTGCGAATTAAAAACTGGATAGCTTTTGAATAAGCCACTCATGCGAAAGTTTCCTGTTGGGGCAGAGGTCTTTAATGAGGGGGTCAACTTTCGCGTCTGGGCGCCTAAACGAGAGGTGGTCGAGGTCGTCTTCGATGACAAATCCTTTCCTCTGATTCCCGAGGGTGACGGCTACTTTTCTGGCTGGTCTGATAAGGCTATAAAAGCTGGCACCCACTACTACTTTCGCCTAGATGGCGGAGACCGCCTCTTTGCAGATCCCGCCTCTCGCTCGCAACCTCATGGGCCGGAGGGCCCCTCAGAGGTCATCGACCCCTCGTTTCCTTGGACAGATGAGCGCTGGCGTGGTGTTGATGCTAAGGGCCAGATCATCTATGAGCTCCATATTGGCACCTTTACGCAAGGGGGGTCGTGGCGATCTGCAATCGATAAGCTTAAGGCTCTCGCGGATTTAGGAATCACCCTCATTGAAATGATGCCCGTCGCCGAATTTCCCGGGCGGTTTAATTGGGGATACGATGGGGCTAGCCTCTTTGCACCAAGCCATAATTACGGAAGGCCAGATGACCTAAGAGCCTTTGTCAATGAGGCTCATAAGCTTGGGATTGGGGTCATCCTTGATGTCGTTTACAACCACTTTGGACCGCGTGGTAGTTATGTGAAGGAGTTCTCAGACCACTACTTCACCGATCACTACTCAACCGATTGGGGCGATGCTATCAATTTTGATCGTGAAGGATCCAAAGAGGTGCGCGCCTTCTTTTGTGCAAATGCTGCCTACTGGATCGAGGAGTTTCATATTGATGGGCTCCGCTTTGACGCCTGCCACGCCATTAAGGACAGATCAGCTGAGCACATCCTATCAGAGATCACAAGAGAGGCAAGAGAGCGGGCTCCATACAAAAGACTCTACTTTGTTGCGGAGAATGAAGCGCAGCAGATCCATCTGGCGCTCCCCATTTCGCAGGGAGGGTACGGTCTTGATGCCACCTGTAATGAGGACTTTCATCATACAGCGACAGTCCGGTTGACGGGGCGCAATGAGGGCTACTACTACGACTATCTTGGGAGCCCACAAGAGTTCCTCTCCTCTGTAAAGTATGGATTTCTCTATCAGGGTCAGTGGTATCGTTGGCAGAACAAGAGACGTGGCTCTCCCTGTCTTGATACTGAACCGAGTTGTTTTGTAAATTTTTTGCAGAACCACGATCAAATTGCCAATTCCGGCTGTGGCTTAAGAATTCATAAGCGGTGCGACCCTGCGACTTATCGAGCGATGATAGCCCTCTTTCTTTTAAGCCCGCAGACCCCGCTCATCTTCCAGGGACAGGAATTTAGCGCCTCTAGTGGATTCGCCTACTTTAGCGACCACGAAGGAGAGCTGGCCGATCAGGTCATTGCAGGAAGAATTGAATTCCTCAAGCAGTTTGAGAGCTTCAACTCTCCTGATATGGTCCAGCAAATTCCCTGCCCAAATGATGAGGCGACCTTTACTGGGTGCAAGCTCAACTGGAGCGAGAGAGAGGAGAACGCCCCCATCTACAGGCTCTATAAGGAACTCATCTCTCTTCGAACAAGGGATCCGGTCTTTAACAACTCCCATGAAACATGTATCGATGGAGCTGTTTTGAGCCCCGATGCTTTTCTTATCCGCTACATCTCCTCTATTGATGAGAGGCTGCTGCTCATTAACTTTGGGATCGACCTCTTTCTCGATCCATCCCCAGAGCCCCTGCTTGCGCCCCCTTTGGGGTGTGTTTGGGAGACCTTTTGGTCAAGCGAGGAGGCTCAATTCGGCGGCCAGGGGTATATGGAGATTCCCTTAAGGGGAAACTGGCGATTGACAGGA